>JAAYLO010000118.1 GCA_012521855.1 Halanaerobiaceae bacterium | reverse complement strand
GCTGGGTATAGAATACTTAAAGGCACTCAAAGCACTCAATTCAAACATTACTCCTGTTACCATCAAGAGGGAAGGAAGCCAGTACCATGATGCCGGACTCAGGCACAAATTCGCCAGTGCAACAGCAATCAGAAAAAAAATATATTCAGGCAGGGTTGAAGAAACAAAAGACCATCTACCTGATTTAGCATATGATATTATTATGGATGAATTTAAAAAGGGGAAATACCCCATAAACCTGGATTTGCTGGGCAAAATGATCATCTCATCAATCAGAAGACATAACCGGAACACACTAAAAAAATTCGCTGAAATAAGTAACGGCCTGGAAAACAGAATTTATAATGAAGCACATCAAACCGCAGACCTGAATGAACTGATCTCCAATATAAAGACAAAGGCCTTTACCTGGACAAGGATTCAGAGAAACCTCTTGCATATCCTCTTTGATATAAAAGAAAATGACTTCATTTTCCTGGACCAACACGGGGTTCAATACATAAGAATACTGGGCATTAGAAAAGAAAGAACAGATCTCCTTGCAGAACTAAAGGAAAAAGCAGAACTTGAAATAATACTGAATCCGTCAGAAATCTTAAAAGAAATTGACATTGACAGTAATGATCCCCTGATTAAATCCCTGAGTTATGACATTCTGGCAGGGGATATTTACAGCCTTTTATATAGAAGTCCGAAATACCAAAAAGGCCATCTTGATTTTACCACACCACTTATCAAATATTAACTTTAATTTTGTTTCAGGTATTGAATAGCTTCATCAATATTTTCAATGGCAACAAGCTTAATTTTACTTGCTATCTTTCTGGCTTCCTCATAATTTTCTACGGGCACAAAAAAAACCTCAGCATTTTTCCTTTCTGCCGCCAGTACCTTCTGCACTACCCCGTCAATTTCCCCGATTGAACCGTCCAGGTCAATGGTCCCTGTGCCTGCAATCCTTTTTCCCTTTGTTATATCTTCCTCCACTAGTTGATTATATATTTCCAGTGTGAACATACTCCCGGCTGATGCCCCGCCTATATTCTGTGTCTCAAAGCTCACTTCCTTCGGAAAGACATATTCTCTGTCTGTATAGATTCTGACACCTATAAAGGATTGTTCAGGCTCATCATCCATAGATATAGTCTTCATCGTAAAATCAAGTTCCTCATAATTTCTCCTGACAGTTATAGTAATTTCCTCACCTATTTTGCAGCTCCTGACCATATCAATGACATCCTGTGACTCCTGAACCTCCTTCCCGTCTACTGCTATGATAAGATCTCCTTTTTTCAGTTTACCTTCTGCAGCACCGCCGGAGAGAACGTCATTTACCACAACACCATTATTCCTGACCTTAACATCATAACCTGCCTTCTTAAATGCAACAGTTTTTGCTATGTTTTTACTATCATCCATTGACAGATCCATAATCTCTATATATTTATCCATACTCAATCCTTCAGGCAATTTATCCAGTTCCAGTCCTACAGGGTTGAAAAGATTTATATACAGGTATTCCCACAACTCTGCCCTTTTTGTGGATACTGCAGTCAGGAGGAATTTTCCCTGATTGTGATAAGCATCTTCTACAGTAATTATACTGGAAAGCTCCATCGCAACCCCTGGTGACATGACCATATATGATGTGGGAAAAAACAAAGATAAAAACATGGCCAGAAGAATTATAAAGACAATCCTGGAAATATATATTTTCTTTTTACACATTTTTGTTTCTCTCCTTAATTACCGCCTTAATACATGGTAAGGCTTTATATACGGCATCATAACCGGCCTGAAAACATTTATCATATCCCGCCAGATCAAATTTGTCACATTGGGACACATCTGGTTTTATAATAACATCTGCATCCAGAACACGGTATTTATCCAGTTCACCCTGTATAATGTCAAAAGTACTGTAGATAATTTCGAATATACTGTTTGCCGGATAATGTTTATTCTTTACACCCAGATCTACAGCAATAACAATATCCGCACCCATTTTTTTCACAGTTGAAACAGGCACAGGATCCAGAACAGCTCCATCAACCAGTAATCTGCCCTGATGCTTAAAAGGAACGTAGATGCCTGGTATAGAAGTGCTGGCTCGTATAGCTTTTGCAACAGATCCTTTATTTAATACTATGATCTTTCCCTTTTCAATATCACAGGCAATTGC
>JAAYLO010000117.1 GCA_012521855.1 Halanaerobiaceae bacterium | reverse complement strand
GGGTAAAACAGAGCGGGTATAATATCTATATTTCAGGGATTACAGGAACAGGCAGAACTACATATGCTAAGGCCATTGCTAATAAAAAAGCAAAAGAAAAAGCAGTCCCCCCTGATCTCTGTTATGTATTTAATTTTAAAAACAACTCAGAACCAAAGGCCTTAACCC
This sequence comes from Halanaerobiaceae bacterium, assembly GCA_012521855.1. GTDB lineage: Bacteria > Bacillota > Halanaerobiia > Halanaerobiales > DTU029 > JAAYLO01. The sequence continues at coordinate 8,578 of JAAYLO010000117.1, read as the reverse complement.
TTCCCCCTGGTATAGGTGAAAAACTTTGCAATGATATGGAAAACCTGATTGAAGAATTGCAGGAGGAAATCCCCAAGGCTTTTAAGAGCGAGGAATATGAAACTAAAAAAATTAGTATTATCAACGAATACCAGAATTATACCAATAAACTTATAGAAGATCTGGAGAATGAAATAGCAAAAGATAATTTTATTCTCCAGCATACCGGGCATGGTGCAATGCCGAATCCTGTGCCAGTAAACAAACATGGACAGATTATTCAAAAGAAAGAGTTTCAGGAACTACCTGAAAAGAAGAGAAAAGTAATCCTGGAGAAGAGCAAGGAAATACAGGATAAAATTGAACAATTGAGGAGAGTAATCAGGGACTTTAGACTGGAGGCACAGGCAGAGCTGGATAAACTTGATAAGGAGTACGGGCTGGCTATCCTGGAGCCTGTTTTTGAAAATTTGAGGGAAAAATACCAGGAATGCAGGGAAATAATAGAATATTTAAATGATGTCAGGGAAGATATTATTACAAATCTGGAGAAGTTTAGTGAAGATAAAGAAGAGAATGGTCTTCTTGTGGCTTTACAGCAACAGGATGATGGTTCCTTTTTTACCAGATATAAAGTCAATCTGCTGGTAAATAACAAGGAGAGAAAACATGCCCCGGTCGTTGTTGAATCAAATCCTACATACTATAATCTTTTTGGCAAAATAGAAGGCAGGAGCCATTTTGGTACCATTACAACAGATTTTACCATGATTAAGGCAGGGGCAGTTCATCGGGCCAATGGCGGTTATCTGATAATTAATGCCAGGGATCTGCTGCAAAAACCATTTGCCTGGGAGACCCTGAAAAGGGTTCTCCTGAACAGGGAAATAACTGTAGAAAATATCGGCGAACAGTACCGTTCTATACCGATATCAGTATTAAAACCAGAGGGAATAAGTATAGACATAAAGGTAATACTTATCGGGAGCCCGGAAATATATCAATTGCTTTATTACTATGATGAAGAGTTCAAGAAACTCTTTAAAATAAAAGCAGATTTTGATATAGAAATGAAAAAGGATGAAAATAATATTCACAAATTCGCTGCCGTTATAGCCACTATATGCAGGAGGGAGGGAATATGCCACCTCACTGCCCGGGGAGTAGCCAGACTGGTGGAATACAGCTGCAGATTGACAGAGGACAGAGAAAAACTGTCCGCCCGCTTTAATGAGATCCTGGAAATTCTCTATGAAGCCAATGCCCTGGCAGATATCTCTGATAAAAAATATATTGATGAAGATGATATAAGTAAGGCTATCCAGGAAAAAGATAGAAGATCCAATCTTTATGAAGAAAAGATCCACGAAATGATAGAAAAGGGTCATATACTGATCGATCTGGAAGGAGAAAAGGTCGGCCAGATAAACGGCCTGTCAGTCCTGCAGGCCGGCCAATATAGTTTTGGAAGGCCTTCACGGATTACTGCCAGGACACATCTGGGGCAGGAAGGGATAATAAATATTGAACGCGAGGCAAAAATGAGTGGTAATATTCACAATAAGGCTGTCCTGATACTGTCAGGATATCTCGGGGGCAAATATACCATGGAAAGGCCATTGAACTTATCGGCCAGTCTGGCCTTTGAACAGAGTTATGGAGGGGTAGAGGGTGATAGTGCTTCCTGTGCAGAGCTGATAGCATTATTGTCATCTATCTCCAGTTATCCAGTAAAACAGTCTCTCGCCATTACAGGGTCCTTGAATCAGATGGGGTATGTACAACCTGTTGGCGGTGTCAATGAAAAGATAGAAGGTTTCTTTAAGATCTGTCAATTGACCGGCCTTAACGGTGAACAGGGAGTTGTCATACCTGAACAGAATGTAGATAATCTGATGCTAAGTGATGCAGTGATTGAGGCTGTTAAGGAGAATAAATTCAGTATATATACAGTGAAAGATATCGATGAGGCTATAGAATTGATGATGGGAAGACCTGCAGAAGAAGTACATAAAAAGGTAGAAGAGGTCCTGAGCGAATATGCCGATAAAGCTGTAGAATACAGCCATAGTGAAGAAAAGGATGAGGATGAATTAAATAATGAACAGAAAGACACTGGGGAATGATGGTGAAGATAAGGCAGCTGAATATTTGAAAACAAAAGGCTATGAGATATTGGAGCGTAATTATAGATATGCCCGTGGGGAGATTGATATAATTGCTCTTTACCGGGACTATATTGTCTTTGTTGAAGTTAAAATGAGGAGGAGCCTGAAATATGGTCCTCCTCATTTTGCTGTGGATTTCAGGAAACAGGAAAAGATAAGGAAGACTGCTTTGCATTACCTGGCCTGCCGGAAAATTTTTTCTGATAAAAAGATAAGGTTTGATGTTATCTGTATACAGATGAAAGGCGGCAGGACTGAACTGGAGCATATAGAAAATGCCTTTTAAATACAATTGGTACTTTTTACCCAAAATACATCTTATTACAAGGAATAGAAACCGAAAGAAAGAATATAGAAAAACAAAAGGAAAAATTTGCAACAATGTTAATATAGAAACAGGTGGTTTGAAATGTTATCAAGGGTAAAAAGTGCTGCCATTATAGGAATTGACAGTATGATCGTCGAGGTGGAGGTTGACCTGGCCAGAGGGCTTCCGTCCTTTGATATAGTGGGTTTACCTGATGCAGCTGTACGTGAATCCAGAGAAAGGGTCAGGGCAGCCATAAAAAATTCAGGTTTTGATTTTCCAATACAGAGGATTACCATTAATCTTGCCCCCGGGGATATAAAAAAGATCGGGCCGCATTTTGATCTGGCCATTGCAGCAGGCATTCTGGATGCCTGCTCCCTGTTTGCCGGCAAAATTGACAATTATTTGTTTGCAGGGGAATTATCCTTAACCGGTGATATACGTAAGATAAAAGGTGTCCTGCCAATGGCCATAAAAGCCCGGGAAAAGGGGCTTAAGGGAATTATTGTGCCGGTGGATAATTACCGGGAAGCCTCTCTCATAGATGATATTGAGGTAATACCTGTTCGAAAACTGACAGACCTGATTGGTTTTTTCAATGAAGGGAAGAGAACAGGTGATGTAAAAACTGAAACATCAGTGGTTATTTCCAGAAAGAAGCAGTATAGTATTGACTTTTCAGATGTAAAGGGACAGGAAGAAGCAAAAAGGGCAATGGTAATCGCTGCCGCCGGCAGTCATAATCTGCTCATGGTCGGCCCTCCAGGTTCCGGTAAAACAATGCTGGCAAAGAGAATGCGTACAATACTGCCTCACCTTACTGAGGAAGAAGCCCTTGAACTGACCAGGATATATAGTATTATGGGACTTTTGAAACCAGGCCAGGGGCTGATGAAGGAAAGGCCCTTCCGCTCACCCCATCACAGTATATCAACTTCCGGCCTGGTGGGCGGCGGGCAAATACCGGAACCGGGTGAAATCAGCCTGGCTCATTATGGAACATTATTTCTCGACGAATTGCCTGAGTTCCAGCGGAATGTGCTGGAAATGCTCCGCCAGCCCATGGAAGAGGGTGAAATTACTATAGTGCGTTCTACCATGAGTGCGGTTTTTCCAGCCCGTTTCATGCTCATAGCTGCCATGAATCCCTGCCCCTGCGGCTATTACGGAGATGACAGGCATGAATGTACCTGTACCGGACCCCAGATAAATAAATACAGGGCCAAAGTTTCCGGCCCGTTACTGGACAGGATTGATATACAGATAGAGGTACCGGCAATATCTGTCGATGAATTGACAGGGAAGACGGGAAAAGGGATGTCATCGGCTGAAATGAGAGAAAAGGTTATGGAAGCACATAATATCCAGATGGAACGTTATAAGGATGAGCCATTTAGTTTTAATTCTGCTTTAAGCGGTAAAGCTTTACAGAAGTATTGCCGGGTAAATTCTGAAGGCTTGAATTTATTGAAAACTGCTATAGAAAGACTGGGTCTAAGTGCCCGGGCCTATGACCGGATATTGAAACTGGCCAGGACAATTGCTGATCTGGATGAGAGTGAAGAGATAAAAACAGACCATATTGCAGAGGCAATCCAGTACCGGAGCCTGGACAGGAGAATGGATTTTTAAATTATATAGTTTTGCTATTAAACTATCGTTTAATTTTTATTTATTCAAGGTCTGGATATTGACACAGTAAAAAAATTTATCAATTATATAAAAATAATTAATATTTGTGCCATAACATGGTATAATCTGCTATATATATATAGCAATTGTGGTCATACATGGTATTTTTCATCGCCGCTGTTTCCAGTAATTAACAACAATTGATTTAGTTTTCATTGACAGGGGTCTGCAATTACATTATGGAACAATATATTATAAGAAAGGGGCGGGGTACATGATCTACTCCAGAACTGACTGTTTGCCTGCTGATGCAGGGTATGATGAGGAAAGGCTGGAAGTACTGAATAAACACTTCCAGAAGATGATTGATGCTGATGAGATTCTGTCTGCAAACTATTGTCTATCCAGAGAGGGTAAGGTATTCGCAAATGCAGCTATGGGGAAACTTTCCTATAGAGATGATGATGACCGCTTACTTCAGCCTGATACAATACAGTGGATTGCATCAATTACAAAATTGTTCTGTGCTGTTGCTCTCTTTAAACTGGCAGAGGACGGGATGCTCCGTCTTGATCAGGCCGTAGGTGAATTTATTGATGAGTTTAAGGAAGTACCTTTCAACAGGATAACCATCGCCCACCTTTAGACACATACCTCAGGCCTGGTTCCTGATGAGGGCTGTTTTGAAAATAAATACTTCAAATCACCATGGTATTTTATAGAGACTGCCAGAAGCACAAACTGGATTGAGGCAGCCCTGTCTGCCGGCATGCGTAAGGAACCTGGAGAAGAATGGGCTTACTGTAGTTTTGGATATGTAATCCTTGGTGAAATTATATCCAGGGTCAGCGGGGTGTTTGCCCATGATTATATTATTGAAAATATTGTTAAACCATGTGGTATGAAGGATACCTTCTTTACGCCTGATAGAGAACAGGTTCTCAGGATGAATATACCCAATGAGCGCGTGGAAAGAAGAATTCAGGCTCTTCTTGAAGATAAAGAAGGAGAAAGCATCTGGGACAGAATTCCCTCAACAGGAGGGGGGATGTTCTCTACGGCACTTGATCTGAACAAATTCGGCACAATGCTCTTAAATAACGGCACATATGAAGGAAATCGTATCCTGGGCAGAAAAGCAGTTGAAAAGATGACCTCATTTTATCTGAAAGGTGATATAAAGGATTATTGCTGGAATGCCGGAGGTGTACCGCGTTTATATGGTCTAGGCCCTGATATGAGATACAATGAATCGACTTTCTATACCTATGGTACATATTTTCATGAAGGGGCAGGGGCATGTTGTCTGATTGTAGATCCTTATGAAAAGATGGTGGCCACATGGTTTGTTCCCTTTAAAAATAATGCCTGGCATGCCCATGGCTTATTTAATGCATCAGCAATCATGTGGTCAGGGCTGAAGTAAATGAATTTTTTGCTGAATAAACTCAGGGTAATAAAGGCCGTAGCCCTGGTTACATACAAGGAATGGAGCGCATATCGGACACATGCCATGGTATCGATTTTTGTAGGGCCTGTTTATTTTATTGTACAGTATTTTATCTGGACGGCTGTTTATTCTGGAAATACTACACTGAATGGAATGGAGCTTTCCCAGATGCTCAGCTATTTTGGAGTTTCTACACTGATCGGTTATCTTACAATGGATTTTGCAGACTGGAATCTTCAGATGCTTGTCCGGACCGGTAGATTTCTCACCTTTGCACTGCGCCCGATTCATCACCGCTTTTTTGCATTATCACAGAAAATCGGGCACAGAGTGCTGGGTTTGTTTTTTGAATTTTTACCCTGTCTTTTTATTTTTACATTTTTATTTAAGATAAATATGAGGCCTGCATACTCTGCCTGGGCAATAATATCAATCTTCCTTGCATTTTTGATGAACCTGTATCTGAATTATACTATTGGAATGACGGCTTTCTGGCTTGTACAGGCCAACGGGGTACGCCGGGTATATCTTCTTTTACAGGGTATTTTTTCAGGGGCATTGATTCCCCTTGTGTTTTTTCCCAAGGTTTTACAAAGGCTTTTATTATTTTTACCATTCCAGTATGTGACATATGTTCCTATCATGGTGTATATAGGCAAGTACAATCTTGCCGGTATTACCATGTCAATCCCTGAGATTGTAGGTATGCAGGCTATCGCTGTTCTTACAATAGCCCTGTTCAGTGAACTTGTGTACCGGATGTCTATGAAAAGGTTTACCGGAGTGGGGGCATGAATCGATGGGAGGAGTCAGATGCTGAAGAAATATATCAGGATTTATATAGAGTGTATCAAGATCTCTATAGCAGCTGCACTTTCATACAGGTTAAATTTTCTTCTGGACAGTTTCATTACTCTTGTAAGTAATATTCTTTTCCCACTGGTTACACTTTTGATTTATGGTTCCGGGGCAGAATTCCCCGGCTGGTCACTATATGAGGTTTTATTGATTCAATCGATATTTACAATGGCAACAGGAATATCAAGGATTCTTTTTGATGGAGTGCTCTGGGCGACGATGGGCCATATCATTGACGGGAGCCTGGAGATTATCCTGATAAAACCGGTGGACTGCCTTTTCTATTTGATTGCTTCAACTGTTGATTTCAGCGGTTCAGGTCTGGTTGTTGGCGGGGCAGTAATGTTCGCTATTGCACTTTCCCAACTCGGTCAGGTCACAATCTGGATGGTATTGCAGTTCATTGTTCTCTTTCTATCAGGTATATTTGTAATGATGGGAATATCACTGATTATGGCTGCTACTGCATTTAAATGGGTCGGAAATTCCAGAATACCTGAGATTTTTGAAAGTATCAAATATTTTGGGAGATATCCGCAGGATATATTTCATAAATCAATTTCAACTTTTACTTCTTTTATCATTCCTGTCGCCATGATAGGTTTCTTTCCGGCAGCAGCTTTACTGGGAAAAGTAAATCATCTTGCCTATATTGCTCTAATCCCCTGTATTGTTTTTACATGGGGAGGGGTCTATCTGTTTAAACACATGGTTCATTTATATGAAGGGGTAGGAGGCTAGACCATTGGCTGTTATTGAGGTGAATAATCTGACCAAAACATATTATACATATAAAAGGGGAAGCAGTTTTTCCGAAACAATAAAGAGTTTTTTCCATCGGGAACACATTGTTGTAAATGCAGTCCAGGATGTATCTTTTCAGATAGAAGAGGGGGAAATTGCCGGTATCCTGGGCCCGAATGGAGCCGGCAAATCTACTACCATAAAAATGCTGACAGGTGCCCTTTTTCCTACCAGTGGAGAAATATCCGTTATGGGTTTTATACCATATAAAGATAGAAAAACCTATGTGAATTATATTGGTGCAGTCTTTGGGCAAAAATCACAACTGGTATGGGATATACCTCCAATAGATAGTTTTCATATGAACAAGGCAATTTATTCCATTCCGGAAAGGGAGTTTAAAAAAACTCTGGAAGAATTAACAGATCTTTTTGAATTAGAGGATATCATAGAGAAACCCACCCGTGTCCTCTCACTGGGTGAGCGGATGAAGTGTGAGTTTGTCATGGCCATGCTCCATAGGCCGAAAATTGTTTTTCTCGATGAACCGACAATTGGTCTTGATGTTATTGCAAAACAGACAATAAGGTCATTTATCAGGGAAATGAACAGAAAGGGAGTGACTTTCATTCTGACCACACATGACCTGGAGGATGTTGAACAACTTGCCAGACAGATTATTATTATCAATCATGGCAGGAAGGTTTTTGATGATACACTGCAAAGGCTCAAACAGAATCTTGGCACAAAAAAGATCATACATTTGATTCTGGCCAGGCCTGTGAAGGATTTCCGCCTGGAGGGTGTACAGGTCATAGAGAAGAGCTCAGATTATGAATATACCCTGGAAGTTAACCTTGATAATAATTCTAATTCTATCAATAAGATCATAAAACAATTGTCAGGGATGTGTGAGTTTACCGATATATCTATCAAGGAACTGCCTATGGAAAAAATCATAACAGAGATTTATAGGGGTAATGATTGAAAAATATGAAAAAAATGATACATGATTTTTTCCCTGTAGAGAATGATAACTGGAGTTATATCTTTGACTCCACTAAATATGATAATGGATAATATATCATAGAAGTTTATGTAGCAGATATATATTTTAATTATAGTCATAGAAAGAGCAGAGAAATTATTATAGATAATTAGAAGATAATGAAAGGTTTATGGAAAGTTATATAGTTTCATTATTTCTATAGTAATCCAGGTACTTGATAATGATATTAAGCAAGAACTTTATGATATATTTAAACAAAACTGATTATGAGGGTTTTCCTGTCCAGATAAGCTTCATTGTGTTAAAAGGGGAAAAGAAATTGGAATCCGGGAGATAACCTGAAAATATTAAAGTAGAAACTTGAAAAAATAAAAAAATATTGATGTAAGTTTTTTGCTATGCTATTATATCGAAGAGCGATATATAGC
>JAAYLO010000116.1 GCA_012521855.1 Halanaerobiaceae bacterium | reverse complement strand
TGGAGACAATATTGAGATGACAGGCGAATTGATTACCCCGATAGCAATGGAGGAAGGATTGAGATTTGCTATACGTGAAGGCGGCCATACTGTAGGTGCTGGTGTTGTAACCAAGATTATTGAGTAAGGGAAATTAAAGAAAAAGCGAGGAGCTTTTTTCTCCTCACTTTTTCTATGTATCCTGGATGATATAATTTGTCACCTATAAAGGGGGGAAGATAATTGGCTAAACATGAAAAGATACGTATCCGCTTAAAGGCGTATGAACATGATTTGCTGGATCAGTCAGCACAGAAAATTGTTGATACTGCGAAAAGAACAGGTGCAACTGTTGCAGGACCAATACCACTGCCGACAGAGAAGGAAGTCTTTACAATCCTGAGGTCACCACATGTTCATAAAGACTCCAGGGAACAGTTTGAAATGAGAACCGACAAAAGATTGATAGACATTCTTGATCCAAGCGCAAAGACTGTGGATGCTTTAATGAGATTAGACTTACCTGCGGGAGTAAATATAGAAATAAAGTTATAACTGATAGGAGGTGTACCAGGTATGGCTAAAGGATTAATTGGTAAAAAGCTGGGTATGACCCAGATTTTTCAGGAAAACGGAACAGCAATTCCTGTAACCGTATTAAAAGCAGGTCCAAATGTTGTAGTGCAGAAAAAGACCAGGGAAAAGGATGGCTATGATGCCCTGCAACTTGGATTTGAAGATAAAAAGGAACATCGAACCAATAAACCGGAAAAAGGTCATTTTAAAAGGGCCGGTGTCAGCCCCAAAAAACATCTGGCAGAATTCAGGGATTTTCCAGAAGACCTGAATGAAGGTGATGAAATTACTGTTGATTTGTTTGCAGAAGGAGAAAAAGTAGATATTACAGGGATTTCAAAGGGGAAAGGTTTTGCCGGAACAGTAAAAAGGTATAATTTTGGGCGCGGGCCAATGTCACATGGTTCTCACAATCATCGGGCGCCTGGTTCCATTGGCGGTGTAGATGCAGCCCGTGTTTTTAAAGGTCAGAAATTGCCGGGAAGAATGGGTAATGAACGTGTTACAATTCAGAACTTAGAAGTTATAAGAGTAGATAAGGAAAAACACACTATTCTGGTAAAAGGGTCTGTACCAGGACCAATTAACGGGATTGTATATATCAAAGAAGCTGTAAAAGCTTAAATATGAAGCAGAAAGGGGGATTATATTATGCCACAGGTAGCAAAATATGATATAAATGGCAAGCAGGTTGGAGAAATTGAGCTTTCAGATAGTATCTTCAATGAAGATATAAATGAACATGCCGTCCACCAGGTTGTAACTGCCCAGTTAGCCAAAATACGTCAGGGAACTGCTTCTACCAAAACAAGAGGAGAGGTTAGCGGAGGCGGCAAAAAACCATGGCGGCAGAAGGGAACAGGCAGGGCAAGAGCTGGTAGTATCCGTTCCCCGCTCTGGGTAGGCGGCGGAACTGTTTTCGGGCCAAAACCTCGTTCCTATGATAAAAAGGTACCTAAAAAGGTGAAAAAACTGGCATTAAGGTCTATACTTACAGATAAAGTACAGACTGACAGCCTGATAGTTCTGGATAATCTTGTGTTTGAAGAACCCAAAACCAGTAAAATGGTTGAGCTTTTAAAAGCTTTAGATTTAGAAGGTGCAAAAGTAGTTATTGTCATACCTGAAAAAGACAGCAATCTTTATTTATCAGCCCGGAATATACCATGTGTAAAAACATTAGTAGTAGATGCCTTAAATGCCTATGATTTATTGAATAATGATTATCTTATTGTTTTGAATGAGGCTATTGAAAAGATAGAGGAGGTGTTGGCAAAATGAAAGATGCAAGAGATATAATAATAGCTCCTCTGATATCTGAAAAGAGCATGAGTATGATTGAAGAAAACAACACCTACACCTTTAAGGTTGATAAAAGAGCCAATAAAATAGAAATAAGAAAAGCTATCGAGGAAATATTTAATGTTTCTGTAGTAAAAGTAAATACCATGAATATGCGCGGAAAGAAAAGACGCCTGGGTTATCATGAGGGTAAAAAACCTGACTGGAAAAAAGCAATGGTCAAACTTGCAGAAGGTGACAGAATAGAGATTTTTGAAGGAATGTAATAAATTGATAATGATTACTTGGATATGTTGATTAATACAGATTGGAGGGAAAGAGATGGCTATAAAATCGTTTAAACCAACTACTCCTTCCAGACGATTTATGACGGTTGACAGTTTTGATGATATTACAAAAACTGAACCAGAAAAGGGGCTTCTGGCTCCTCTGAAAAAGTCTGGCGGGCGTAATAAAAACGGCCACATTACCATACGGCATCGTGGCGGCGGACATAAACGCCGTTATCGTATTATTGATTTCAAGCGTGATAAAGATGGAGTGCCTGCAAAGGTTGTAAGTATTGAATATGATCCTAACCGCTCAGCAAGAATAGCATTACTGCAATATGCTGATGGTGAAAAGAGATATATTCTGGCACCAAATAAATTGACTGTAGGTGATATTGTAGAATCTGGAGATGGAGCTGATATAAAACCTGGAAATTCCCTTAAGTTAAAGGATATTCCGGTAGGTACCATTATTCATAATATTGAACTTCAGCCGGGTAAAGGAGGCCAGATGGCAAGATCAGCCGGGACAATGGCTCAAATAATGGCTAAAGAGGGCAAATATGCGCATATTAAGCTTCCTTCAGGTGAAGTAAGACTGGTCTTGATGGAATGTAAAGCGACTATCGGCCAGGTTGGAAATGTTGAACACGAAAATATATCTATCGGTAAAGCAGGACGGAAACGTTGGCTGGGCAGAAGGCCAAAAGTCCGTGGTGTTGTAATGAATCCACATGATCACCCGCATGGCGGCGGTGAAGGAAAGACACCGGCAGGACGTCATCCGGTAACACCATGGGGACAGATTACTATTGGAAAGAGAACCCGGAAACGTAAGAAGAGCGATGAACTTATCGTCCGTTCACGTCATGCAAAAAGCAGGTAAGCAGTTTTATAAAACAACCTAGCGTAATAAAGATCGAAGTTTCAAGTGGGGCCTAATCGAATATGGTCATACTTGAAACAACCTAGCGTAATAAAGATCGAAGTTTCAAGTGAAGGGAGGGTTTGTTTTGAGTAGGTCTTTAAAGAAAGGCCCGTTTGTGGAAGAGAAATTATTAGCCAGGATAAAGAGTATGAATGAGAGCGGGAAAAAGAGTGTTATTAAAACCTGGTCCAGGAGTTCAATGATACTTCCTGAGATGGTAGGTCATACTATTGCAGTACATGATGGTCAGAAACATGTACCTGTATATATAACAGAAGATATGGTCGGTCATAAATTAGGTGAGTTTGCACCCACGAGGAAGTTTAGAGGACACGGGCATCACACTGAACGCTCAACAGCATTGAAATAAAGAGAAGACTATTTTAGTGTAAAGGAGGGTTAATGATGGAAGCTAAAGCCCATGCTAGATATATCCGTATTTCCCCAAGAAAGGCCAGACAGGTAATGGATTTAATCAGGGGAAAAGATGTTGGTGAAGCTATAGCAATATTGCGCAATACACCTAAAAAGGCTTCCAGCTTGATTGAAAAGGTTCTGAAGTCTGCTATTGCCAATGCAGAAAACAATTTTGGAATGATAGCAGATGAGTTATTTGTAAAAGAGGCCTATGTAAATGAAGGACCGACTATGAGGAGATGGAGACCAAGAGCACATGGTATGGCAAGTCCTATTCGTAAAAGGACCAGTCATTTATCTATAGTAGTTGGTGAAAAAGAAAAATAATGAAAAGGAGGGGTAAATTTTGGGCCAGAAAGTACATCCCCATGGAATGCGCGTGGGAATAATTAAGGATTGGGATGCAAAGTGGTATGCTGATAAAAAGGACTTTTCAGATAATCTTCATGAAGATTTAATGATCAGAGAGTATATCAAGAAGAACATGAGTGATTCTGGTATTTCCCGTATTGTAATAGAGCGGGCAGCAAAACAGCTTAAGATAGATATATATACAGCCCGTCCAGGTATGGTAATTGGGCGCGGGGGTTCAGAAGTTGACAATCTGAGACAGGAAATTGAAAATAGAACTGCGAAAAAAGTACAGATAAATGTAGTGGAGATCGATAATCCAGATCTGGATGCACAACTGGTAGCTGAAAATATTGCCGGACAGCTTGAGAAAAGAGTTTCTTTCCGCCGGGCTATGAAACAGGCAATGAGCAGGTCAATGCGGGCTGGTGCGAAAGGATTCAAAGTACAAACCAGCGGCAGACTCGGCGGTGCTGAAATGGCAAGAACTGAAGGATATAGTGAGGGAAGTGTTCCTCTTCATACTTTGAGAGCTGATATTGACTACGGATTTGCTGAAGCAGATACCACTTATGGAAAATTAGGCATAAAAGTATGGATATATAAAGGAGAGGTATTACCTGACGTTCAGGAAAATTAGTAAAAATACTGTAGATAGAAAGGAGGCCTTTAGATGTTAATACCAAAGAGAGTTAAACATCGTAAGCAACAAAGAGGTCGTATGAAAGGGAAAGCTGTACGTGGTACTGAAATCACCTATGGCGAATATGGCTTACAGGCATTGGAACCCGCCTGGATTACCAATAGACAGATTGAAGCTGCCCGTGTTGCGATGACCAGGTCAATAAAAAGGGGAGGAAAAGTCTGGATAAAAATATTCCCGGACAAACCAGTTACTGCACACCCTGCTGAAACACGTATGGGTAAAGGTAAAGGTGCTCCTGAGAAGTGGGTTGCGGTTGTTAAACCAGGTAGAATTATGTTTGAAATAGCCGGTGTCAGTGAAGAATTAGCCAGAGAAGCCATGAGACTGGCAGCTCACAAATTGCCCATCAAAACACACTTTGTTAAAAGGGAAGATATGGATGGTGATTCTGATGAGAGCTAAAGAGCTTAGAGAGATGACCGATGTCGAACTCACGCAGAAATTGAGGGAATTTAAGGAAGAATTATTTAATCTCAGGTTTCAGCATGCTACTGCCCAACTGGATAATCCTATGCGGATAAATGAAGTAAAAAAAGATATTGCTAGAGTTAAAACTATCCTGAGAGAAAGGGAATTGAATATTAAGAGGGCATAGGAAGGAGGTTTATTATGGCCGAAAGAAATAAGAGGAAAGAATTAGTGGGGATAGTTGTCAGTGATAAAATGGATAAAACCGTCAGTGTTGCGGTTGAGAGAAGAACACGGCATCCTTTATATAAAAAGACAGTTAAAAAGACAAGTACTTTTAAAGCACATGATGAGAAAAACGAATGCGGAATAGGGGATAAGGTGCGTATTATGGAAACCCGTCCTCTCAGCAAGACTAAAAGATGGAGAGTTGTTGATATCATTGAGAAAGCTAAATAGTTTTCTGTAAGGAAAGGGGGATTATGATGATCCAACAGGAAAGCCGTTTGAAAGTAGCAGATAATACAGGAGCAAGAGAACTGTTATGTATCAAAGTCCTGGGAGGTACCAGCAGAAAATATGCCGGTGTAGGTGATGTTATTGTTGCTACAGTAAAAGAAGCTATACCTGGTGGCATGGTAAAAAAGGGTGATATTGTTAAAGCAGTAATAGTCCGGACAAAGAAAGAGATCAGAAGGAATGATGGTTCATATATTAAATTTGACGAAAATGCTGCTGTTATAATAGATAAAGCTAACAATCCTCGAGGGACACGTATATTTGGACCTGTTGCCCGTGAGTTGAGAGATAATAATTATATGAAAATAATCTCCTTGGCACCAGAGGTTCTATAAAGGGGGGAGAAGCATGAGAAAAATACGAAAAGATGATACTGTAGAAGTAATTTCCGGAAAAGATCGGGGTAAACGCGGTAAGGTCTTAAAGGTACTACCAAAAGAAAACCGGGTATTTGTTGAAGGAGTTAATATTTTGCATCGTCATATGAAACCGACTCAGGATAATCCACAGGGCGGTATCATACAAAAAGAAGGGCCTGTACACATTTCTAATGTACAATTGGTATGTCCCCGTTGTAATGAAAAGGTAAGACCAGGGATTGGTTTTAAAGATGACGGTACCAAAGTAAGAGTCTGTAAAAAATGTGGAAAAAATATAGATAAGTAAGCTGGAAAGGAGGTTTAATGAATGGCTGTATTAGCTCTTGAGTATAAAGAAGAAATACTTCCTAAACTTATGGAAAAGTTTAAATATAAAAGTGTAATGGCAGCACCAAAGATAGAAAAAATAGTATTGAATGTCGGTATTGGAGAGGCTAAAGATGATCAAAAATTACTGGATTCTGTAGTAGAGGAGCTGGCAGCAATTACAGGACAGAAACCAGTTGTAACAAGAGCAAAAAGATCTGTTGCCAATTTTAGATTGCGTACAGGAATGCCCATTGGTGTAAAGGTAACATTAAGGGGAGAACTTATGTGGGAGTTTTTATATAAACTGATCAATGTTACAATTCCACGTATCAGGGACTTTAGAGGTGTTTCTCCAAAAGCTTTTGACGGCAGGGGAAATTATAATCTGGGGATTAAGGAGCACATTGTTTTCCCTGAGGTTAATATAGACAAAGTTCAAAAGGTCCATGGGCTGGAAATAACTATTGTGACTTCTGCAAAAACAGATGAAGAGGCCTTTGAATTATTAAAATTAATGGGAATGCCTTTCCGTGAGCAGTAGAATAAAAGGAGGTAATTAGATAGTGGCTCGTAAAGCGTTAATAGAAAAAGCCAAGAGAAAAGCTAAATACTCTACCCGTGTTGTAAATAGATGCCAGAGATGTGGAAGACCAAGAGCTTTTATCCGTAAATTCGAGCTTTGCCGGATTTGTTTCCGGGAACTGGCTCATAAAGGCGTAATACCTGGCATTAAAAAAGCTAGCTGGTAAAATGGAAGGAGGTTGAAAAAGTGAATATAACTGATCCCATTGCTGATATGCTTACCCGTATCCGTAATGCGAATAATGCAAAGAAAGATGTTGTTAATATGCCTGCTTCAAAAATCAAAATTAACATTGCAGAAATTTTAAAAGAAGAAGGGTTTATTGCAGATTATAAAATTGTTGAAAACTATCCACAGAATAATCTACGGATATATTTAAAATATGGCGCGAATAATGAAAAAGTTATTACAGGCCTTAAAAGGATTAGCAAACCCGGTTTAAGGGTTTATGTAAAAAAAGAAGATATTCCAAAAGTTCTGGGAGGCTTAGGAATAGCAATTATTTCAACGTCAAAGGGAATTGTATCAGATAAAAAGGCAAGGAGTTACGGCCTCGGAGGCGAAGTCCTTTGCTATGTATGGTAAAAAGCAGAGGGTATATTTTAAGGATAATTTTAGAGCTATGGAGGTGAATAGCAGTGTCACGAATTGGAAAAATGCCTATAGAACTGCCGGATAAAGTAGAGGTTAAACTTGACGGGAACAGGTTGACCGTAAAAGGGCCTAAAGGTGAATTAAGCCGTGAGTTTAGTCCTCTTATCAAGATTGAAATCAAGGATCGTGAAATTATAGTAAGCAGAGATGGTGATACAAAAGAAGAAAGATCCTTACATGGTTTGACCAGAACTCTGGTAAACAATATGGTTGTTGGTGTGACTGAAGGTTTTGAAAAGAAACTGGAGATGGTTGGCGTAGGATATCATGCCAGTGTTCAGGATAATAATCTGGTACTGGAAGTAGGTTATTCATATCCTGTTACTATAGAGGCAGAAGAGAATATTCAATTTGAAGTTGAAAAAAATACCCATATAACAGTTAAGGGTATAGATAAAGAGCTAGTAGGGGAAATTGCTGCCAGGATTCGTTCAGTACGGAAACCTGAGCCTTATAAGGGTAAAGGAATTAAATATGCTGATGAACATATTAGAAGAAAAGTCGGTAAAACTGGTTAATGGAAGGGAGTGACTTGCTTTGGACAAAAATAGTAAAAGGAAAAGACGGCACTTACGCGTTAGAAAAAAAGTCTTTGGAACACCGGAAAGACCCAGGGTTAATGTTTCAAGGAGCGCAAACAATATCTATGTTCAAATAATAGATGATCTTTCTGGCCATACCCTGGTTTCTGCATCCTCTCTTGAACCGGCTATTAAAGATATTGTAGGATACGGCGGTAATAAAGAAGGAGCCAGAAAGATTGGCGAGATATTGGCAGAAAGAGCTTTAGAAAAAGGAATAAAGGAAGTAGTTTTTGACCGTGGCGGGTATAAATATCATGGAAGAGTTAAAGAAGTGGCAGAGGCATTAAGAGATAAAGGACTAGTTTTTTAATATAAGGGGGTGAATCCATGAAGAATATTGATCCAGAAAAATTAGAGTTAGAAGAACGGGTTGTCAGTATCAACAGGGTTGCAAAAGTAGTAAAAGGCGGCCGCAATTTTAGCTTCAGTGCTCTGGTAGTGGTAGGAGATAAAAACGGCCGTGTCGGTGCAGGTCTTGGAAAGGCAAATGAAGTACCTGAAGCCATAAGAAAAGGTGTAGAGGATGCCAGGAAGAATATGATAGAGGTGCCGATTGTTGATACTACAGTACCACATGAGGTTGTCGGGCATTACGGTGCAGGGACTGTTCTTCTGAAACCCGCTGCTCCTGGTACTGGTGTTATTGCCGGCGGACCTGTCAGGGCAGTTGTGGAACTTGCCGGAATTAGTGATATTTTAACGAAATCACTCGGTTCGACTAATCCAATAAATATGGTAAATGCTACTCTTCAGGGATTGAAAGAACTGAAACGGGTTGAAGATGTAGCAAAACTTAGAGGCAAAACTGTGGAAGAAATACTTGAATAACAGTTAAATCAAGGTTAAGGAGGTGGATTGGATGAAGTTGCATGATTTAAGCCCAAAAGAGGGTTCAAGAAAAAGCCGGAAACGTGTAGGCCGTGGTTTGGGTTCTGGACGCGGTTATACTTCAGGCCGCGGTTCTAAAGGGCAGAAATCCCGTTCAGGAGCAGGTGTAGGCCTTACATTTGAAGGAGGTCAGACACCACTTTTTAGGCGTATTCCCAAAAGAGGTTTTAATAATGTCTTTAAAAAAGAGTATAGTGAAATAAATCTATACCAGTTAAATAGATTTAATGAAAATGAAGAGGTTACAGCTGAGAAATTGATGGCTTGCGGTCTTATTGATAATCTTGCTAAAAACGGCCTTAAAATATTGGGTGATGGAAAGATCGAGAAGGCTTTAGTAGTAAAAGCCAATGCATTTACAAAGTCAGCGAAAGAAAAAATTGAAGCTGCTGGCGGAAAGGCAGAGGTGATTTAGGTGTTATCTGCACTGGTGAATGCCTTTAGGGTTAAGGAAATTAGAAAAAAGATAATATTTGTTCTGCTGATGATGGCTGTATACCGGCTTGGTGCTTTTATTCCTGTACCCAATATAGATGTTGAAATAATTAAGAAAATACTATTTCAGGGAGATGGCACAGGTATTTTTGAATTCATGGATATGTTTGCCGGCGGGGCTTTGAGCAATTTTACGGTTTTTGCCATGAGCATTACCCCATATATTACAGCTTCGATTATTATACAGCTTCTTGGCGGAGTTGTACCTTATTTTGAAGAATTACAGAAACAGGGGCCGGAAGGAAGGAAGAAACTGACCCAGTATACCAGATACGGTACCATAATTCTGGCACTGATACAGGCTACCGGTACTACATTGGGTATCAGGGAAGCAGTAATAGAACCAGGATTTTTTAATCTGCTGTTAATTATAATAAGTTTAACAGCCGGAACGGCATTCTTGATGTGGCTGGGAGAACAGATTACTGAAAAAGGAATTGGAAATGGTATTTCAATTATCATTTTCACCTCCATTCTGTCGAGATTTCCCTATGATATAAAGAATATATACAACTATTTAGTCCAGGGGACTATAAATTTCTTTAATGTCGGGTTATTCCTGATTCTAGCTGTGATCATTATTATCGGGATTGTTTTCATCGAACAGGGTGAGAGGAGAATTCCTATTCAGTATTCCAGGAGTATTAAGGGAAGAAGAGTATACGGAGGGCGTAGTACCCATATTCCGCTTAGAATCAACCAGGCTGGAGTAATACCAGTAATCTTTGCTTCATCCCTTTTGATGTTTCCAGCTGTAATTGGCCGTTTTATTCCAGTGGCCTTTATACAGAAAATTGCAGGATGGTTGGAACCTGGTATGCCGGTTTATTTGATAACATATTCTGTATTAATATTTTTCTTCACATATTTCTGGACAGCATTTACTTTTAATCCGGAAGATGTTGCAGAAAATATGCAGAAATATGGAGGTTTTATTCCAGGAATAAGGCCAGGTAAGGCTACTGTCAAGTACCTGGAAAAGGTACTTGTCCGGGTAACTCTTTTCGGTGCCCTTTTCTTAACAGTAATCGCACTTCTACCTTTTCTGGTAACAGCTGTTACAAAAGTAAGTATAAACTTTGGAGGCACATCACTGTTAATTATGACCGGTGTTGCTTTACAGACAATGCAGCAAATAGAATCACAGTTATTATTGAGACACTATGAGGGTTTTATGAAATAAAGGGGGAGAGAGATGAACCTGATCTTATTGGGTCTACCTGGAGCTGGCAAAGGAACACAGGCCAAAAAAATAAGCCAGGAATACAAACTAACACACATTGCAACAGGAGATATTTTTCGTCGTTTAATTAAAGACAGAACACCTTTAGGTCTAAGGGCAGAAAAGTATATAAAGGAAGGCAGACTGGTTCCTGATGAAGACGCAGTAAGGATTTTAAGAGATGAACTAAGCAAATTAGATATAAAATCTAGATTTGTGCTTGATGGTTTCCCCAGAACCCTTAATCAGGCAAGGATCTTAACAGAAATACTGGAAGGGATGGATATAAAACCGGATCTGGTATTTTTCATTGATGTAGACCCAGAGGAATTGGTGGAAAGGATTTCAGAAAGACGTGTTTGTCTGAAATGTGGTAGTACCTATCACCTGAAACATAATCCACCCCAGACTGATGGAATATGTGATTTCTGTGGAGAGAAACTGATACAACGGAACGACGACAGGGAGGACACTGTTCGTAAGAGGATTCAGATTCATCTTAAAGAAATAAAGGAAATAGTCAAATATTATAAAGAGAAGGGACTCCTTGAAGTTGTTAGAGGTGATACCATTGAGGAACTCTATGGTGCAATAAAGAAAGCCATTGAGGTGAAATTTTCATGATTATTTTAAAATCTCCTCGGGAATTAGAAATATTACGTGATGCAAACAAAATAGTTGCTGAAACACATAATTTTCTGGCAGAACAGATTGTTGATGGAATAACAACAGCAGATATAGACCGGCTTGGGGAAGAATATATACTAAAATTAGGAGCTATACCGTCTTTTAAGGGTTACCAGGGATATCCTGCTTCTATCTGTATTTCTGTAAATGAAGAAGTTGTCCATGGGATTCCCAGTAAGAAAAAAGTTATTAAAGAAGGTGATCTGGTTAGTCTTGACATCGGGGCATATTATGAGGGTTTTCATGGTGATGCAGCACGGTCATATGGAGCAGGTCAAATATCCGAGGAAGCTTCTAGATTGCTTAAAGCGGCTGAAGGGGCGTTTTTTGCAGGTATTAAAAAAGCTTTAGTAGGTAATAGATTGTCTGATATATCCTATGAAATTCAACAATATGCAGAAAGTCACGGCTTTTCAGTAGTCAGGGATTATGTGGGGCATGGCATTGGAAGAGAGATGCATGAGTCCCCGCAGATACCGAATTTTGGCCCACCTAACCGCGGGCCCCGCCTGAAGGCCGGTATGACCCTGGCTATAGAACCAATGCTGAATGCAGGCACCTTTCATGTAAAAACTTTGGCTGATGGCTGGACGGTAGTAACAGCTGATGGTAAACTTTCTGCACATTATGAAAACACCATAGCTATTACTGAAGATGGTCCTGAAATTCTGAGTTTGCTTTAATCATAATTGTACTGAAATAAAAAACTATGATATAATATCAGGAGTGAATGTATATGCTTTCCCCATGTAGACTGGGTGAGATTGTTATTTCAAGAGCTGGTAGGGATAGCGGAAAACACTATATTGTTGTGAATATTGAGAGTGAAAACTATGTTATGGTTGCTGATGGTGAAGCGAAAAGAATTGAACATCCAAAACGTAAAAATGTAAAACATCTCATATTCACAGGGGATATAAATGATGAGCTGGCTATCTGGCTGGAAAATAAAAAGAGGATCCGTAATGAGGATCTCAAGAAAATCTTAAAAGATTATGTGAAAAACGAGGAGGCTAAAAAACTCTATGGCTAAAGAGGAAGCTATTGAAGTGCAGGGAACGGTTATAGAACCTCTCCCGAATGCAATGTTCAGAGTGGAATTGGATAATGGGCATAAGGTACTGGCACATATTTCAGGTAAAATGAGGATGAACTTCATCAGGATATTACCTGGTGATACAGTAACTGTTGAGTTATCACCTTATGATCTTACAAGAGGCAGGATTACTTACCGCCATAAAAAGTAGGAGCTATAATTTTGATTATTTACACACAAAAAAAAGGGGTGAGTTGAATGAAAGTAAGACCGTCTGTAAAACCTATCTGCGATAAATGCAAGGTTATCAGGCGTAATGGTAAAGTAATGGTTATCTGTGAAAACCCCAGGCATAAACAAAGACAAGGATGATAAATATTTAAAAATAATTATTTAAGTTTTATGGAGGTGAAATGATTTGGCACGTATTGAGGGTGTAGATCTTCCACGTAATAAGAGAGTTGAAATAGGTTTGACCTATATATATGGTAT
>JAAYLO010000115.1 GCA_012521855.1 Halanaerobiaceae bacterium | reverse complement strand
TTCTATTTATTTACCTACTAATGCTTGACACAAACCTATTTTGTTTGATACTTGATATTTTTATCAAGTTAAGTTATAATATACTTTAGTAAAACGTTTTAGCAACTTATATTTGTACAATCTTTCAATACGATGATAAGTTTGTCACTTCCTTATTTTGTATAAAATACATAATAAAATAAGGAAAAGTAGGGGGATGACAACTTATTCTTAACAAATCTATTACAGGATTTGTTAAAGAATAAAAAACTAAAATTATAACAAAAGGGGTGTTTTAATGAAATTAGCAAAGTCGGTTTTGGTATTGACAATGGTTCTATTGTTAAGTGTAGTTTCCATTGCAGCTGAATTTGACCGTAGAGAGACATTAGTCGTTACGGGAGCTGCCTGGGGTCCTCCTTCTACTTGGAATATTTTGATACCAAATCGTCATATGGGAACTGCAGGTCTTGTTTATGAAACATTGTTCTCCTATAATCCATTGAAAAAAGAGTACCGGCCCTGGCTGGCTGAAAGTGGAGAATGGATTTCCAATAATGAATATGTAATAAAACTGAAGAAAGGACTATACTGGTCCGACGGGCAGCCATTAACAGCAGATGATGTTGTATTTACTTATGAAATTGCCCGGAATAATCCTTTATATTATTCTGCAGTATGGGAATGGCTCGGTTCAGCAGTAGCATTAAATGACTATACAGTAAAATTCACCTTTAAAGAGCCGCACTATGCTGAATGGGATAAAGAATTATATCAAAGATATATTATCCCTGAACATATCTGGAGCAAGATTCCTGCTGATGAGTTAATGACAAGAACAAATGCTTATCCTGTAGGATCAGGGCCATATTTCTATTATGAAGCAGGACCAGATAGAATGGTCTGGGTAAGAAATGACAACTGGTGGGGTAATAATGTATTTGGCAAACCGAAACCAAAATATATCGTTGACCTTGTTAATGTAAGTAACAACATTACCCTCGGTATGTTGATGAAAGGTGAAGTTGACTTAAGTAACAACTTTATCCCTGGTGTTGAAAGAGTTAAAGCAGCCTTCGGACTGAAGACCTGGTATGAAGATGAGCCATACATGCTCTCCTGGAATACAGCTAAAGTTTATATGAATACAAAGAGGCCTCCAATGAATGATCCAAAATTCAGAAGAGCACTGGCATTTGCTATCAATAAGGACACCATTGTTGACAAGGTATATGGTGGACTTGTTCAGCCAGCTAATCCTACAGGTCTTTTCGGTGAAGGTTGGTTAGAATACCTGAACGAAGATGTTGTGAACGAATACGGCTTCTATTATGATCCTGCAAAAGCTGCCCAGCTGCTGGATGAAGCAGGCTATGTAGACGTTGATGGAGACGGCTGGAGAGATATGCCTGATGGAAGTCCGATTTATCTGGAAATCATCGTTCCACGCGGATGGACAGACTGGATGGAAGCCATTAATGTTATCGCGAATAATGCAAATGCTGTAGGAGTTAACCTGAATGCAGCATTCCCGGATGCATCAGTATATGATAACAACAGATTTACCCTGAATTTTGATATGTTGATAGGTAACCAGACATCTACACTTACCTCAACACCATTTGATTACTGGAATGGTGTTGCAAACAGCGATATCTACGGTGAGCGTAGAAGCAATGGTAACTGGGGTGCTTATGACAATCCAGAACTGTTCACCAAGATTGATCAGTTCAATATGACCAATGATGAAGCTGTAAAACAGGAATTAGCAGCTGAAATCCAGAAGACATTGTTAATTGACATGCCTGCTATTCCATTATGGCATAATGGTCTATGGGCACAATATACAGAAAATTACTGGACTAACTGGCCATCTGCAGACAATCCGTATGGTATACCTGTAACATGGGATAATGCTTACCAGTTAGGTATGATCGATGTATTAATCGGCATCGAGCCAGTAAGATAATAAAGTGAGATAAATAAATATTTAATAAAACAGGTCCGATATTATAATCGGACCTGTTCTATAGAAAGGAGCTAACAAAAAATGGGGAGGTATCTCAGCAAAAAGATACTGGTATATATTGTGACCTTTTTCCTGGCCGTAACCATCAATTTTATTATCCCGCGTATGATGCCGGGAGACCCTATTTCATCTCTTGTATCCCGCTTCTCCATTATGGAGGGTGGTAGAGAGATAATAGAGCAGCAATTGACCCTGTTGTTTAAACTGGATGAACCCTTATTGGTCCAATATTTTAAATTTTTAAAGTCTATTTTCACCGGCGATTTTGGTATCAGTATTATGCAATTTCCGAGACCTGTTACAGATATAATTAAACAAGCTATTATCTATGATATATTACTGCTATTACCTGCAATTATTTTAAGTTATATTGTAGGTAACCGGCTGGGTGCCCTTTCAGGTGTAAAAAGAATAGCTGATAATTTTATGATGCCCGTCTTTTACTTCCTGAGTTCATCACCCTACTTCTGGATGGCAGGAGTTGTAGCCTTTGTTCTGGGAGTAAAAATAGGCAAATTCCCAATAAGCGGGGCATATAGTGCTACAGTATCTCCAGGTTTTAACTGGGTTTTTATATCTGATTATCTTAAGCACTGGTTCTTGCCATTTTTCTCATTGTTCCTGGTTCAACTTGGTGGCTGGGCTATAGGGATGAGGAATATGATTATCTATGAAAGGAGTTCCAACTACTCCAGGTATATGGAAGCACTTGGTGCTTCAGACAAATTGATCAGGAAATACGGCTATAGAAATGGGGTTTTACCACAGGTTACCGGCCTTGCCTTAAGAATTGCCGGCCTTATCGGTGGGGCAATTACAGTGGAAACAGTATTCAATTATCCTGGCCTGGGCCGGATGATGTTAAATTCAGTTTTAAGCCAGGACTACTTCCTTTTACAGGGTATCTTCCTGGCTATAGTTGTTATGGCTTTAGTGGCCAATTTTGTAGTCGATATCATCTATATGTTTATTGACCCACGGGTAAGGATCTCATTTTCCGGGGAGGTGTAAAAAATGGCAGCAGGATTCTGGAAAAGACATGAAAACCTGTATCATGCTATAACGAATTGGAAAGTAATATTTGGATTATCTATCTTTCTTATGATCGTTCTTCTGGCAATATTCGGACCAATGATCTCACCTTATGATTATGAAGAATTTGCTGGACCACCCTATATACCTCCTTCATCTGAGCATTTCTTTGGAACGACTATCATGGGTAGAGATGTTTTTACCAGGACTGTATACGGTCTCCGTACTACACTGCTGGTAGGTTTTATTGCCGGAACAATTGCTACTGTAATAGGCTGTGTAATAGGTTTCCTTTCTGGTTATTATGGAGGCAGGCTGTTTGATGAATTTCTAATGATGATAACCAATATTTTTGTTGTGATACCACAACTGGCCTTATTAATTGTTATTTCAGCTTTTCTGAAAGTACGGGGGATTATGGTCATGTCTGTAATTGTTGCTTCGACTTCCTGGCCATGGCTGGCAAGAGCTGTCAGAGCACAGACTCTTTCTTTGAGGAATCAGGAATATGTAAATCTATCCAGGATATCCTCCTTAAGTGTTCCCAGAATTTTACGGGAGGATATAGCCTCAAATATGTTTTCATATGTGTTTATGGCCTATATACAGCAGTTTAATGGAACAATGCTGGCAACTGTTCAACTGGAGTTCCTGGGTCTCGGCCCCACAAGAGGAGTTTCACTGGGTCTTGTTATGCAGACTGCTGTTAACTGGAATGGTATACAGTTAGGAATGTGGTGGTGGGCAATTATTCCTGGATTCATCCTTACAATTTTGATTACAGCATTGTATTTTGTAAATACCGGTCTTGATGCAGCATTCAATCCGCGATTGAGGGAGATGTAGGCATATGAATGATAAGAGAGAAAATATACTGGAAATAAGAAATTTGAAGGCATATTATATGGTGTTAAAAGGTAGTGTAAAGGCCGTTGATGATATATCATTCGATGTTAAACGCGGGGAGATACTGGGACTGGCCGGCGAATCTGGATGTGGAAAAAGCACTCTTGCCAGTACCTTGATCTCGTTAAAACCGCCATTACGATATATCTCTGGTGAAGTTAAGCTGCTTGGAAAAAACATCATGAAGATGAGCAAAGAAGAGTATCAGAAGATGCGTTTAAAAAATATATCTTTGATTCCGCAGTATGCTCTCGATGCTTTCAGCCCGACAAAAAAAATAAAAACATTTATAGCAGATCTGGTAGAACAACACGGGGTTCTAGCTGACGGTGAATTTTTTGAAAAAGTAGAAGAAAGACTGAATATGGTTAATCTTGATTACTCAGTTCTTGATAGATACCCCATTGAATTATCCGGCGGTATGAAACAGAGAGTAATAATGATTATCTCTACAATCCTTGATCCTGAATTCCTGATAGCAGATGAGATTACTTCAGCCCTGGATGTCAGCTCCCAGAGATATGTGGCAACAATGCTGGCAAATTTCAGGGATGAAGGGATTATAGGTTCTTCCATGTTTATTACTCATGACCTGTCGATACTATACCAGATAGCTGACCGCTTAATGATAATGTATGCAGGACAGTTTTGTGAGATCGGGCCAACTGATGAGCTTATTGAAAATCCAAGACATCCTTATACCAGAGCCTTAATAGCTTCTTTACCACAGGTAGGTATTCAGTATAAAGATAAAAAATTGTATGGTATAAAAGGCACACCGCCCAATCTTTTGAATATAGGAGAGGGCTGCCGCTTCAGGTTCAGGTGTCCTTATGCAAATGAACAATGTGAGGAGACTCCAGCACAGGAAAAGGTAAATGAGGGACATTATGTATCCTGCTGGAGATGGAATGAGACAGGAAGTGATGATAATGACTAAAAACAGTGAAATTATCATGTCTATCCAGAATTTGACCAGGGTATTTAAAAGTGGTGTTTTCCGGCCTGTATACACTGTTGCTGTAAAAGATGTTTCTTTTGATATTAAACGGGGAACCATTCTGTCATTGATCGGGGAAAGCGGTAGCGGAAAAACGACAATAGGGAAATTGATTCTGAAACTTATCAAACCGACCAGCGGCCATATTTATTATAAGGGTAAAGATGTAGCTGAAATTGATGATAAAGAGGAACTTAGAGAATATTATAAAAAGGTACAGGGTATTTTTCAGGATCCTTTTGCAACTTTTAATCCGCTATACAGGGTTGACAGGGTTTTTAACATGATTTTTGATTCTTTTGGCCTCGATATATCAAACAGGGAAGAAAAAATCATCAAGGCTTTACAGGATGTAAACCTTAATCCAGAAAGAGTCCTGGGTAAATTTCCGCATCAGCTCAGCGGCGGCCAATTGCAGAGATTGCTTATAGCAAGGACTTTATTGATGGATGTTGATGTATTGATTGCTGATGAACTGATCAGTATGCTGGATGCTTCAACGAGGATAGGTATCCTG
>JAAYLO010000114.1 GCA_012521855.1 Halanaerobiaceae bacterium | reverse complement strand
TGAACGAATTCGGCGAAGGACCTGTTTCCAATAGAATTGAGCTAGAGATAGATGAGAACAATAAGGCAGCAGGGTTACCGGGAGCTCCCTCTAGATTTACAGGACAAAGCATATCCGGCAGCAGAGTGAACTTGAGCTGGAAGGACAATTCAGATAATGAAAGCGGCTTTGTCATAGAAAGAAAATGTGAAGATGGAGAATGGGAAGAGATTTACACGACAGTATATGATGTCACAGAGTTTATTGACAGGGGATTAAGGCCCGGTACAAAATATCACTACAGAATTAAGGCAGTGAATTCAGCCGGTGAATCTGATTATGCAGAATGCACATTACTGACGGCCGGTATAGCCAGTATCAGCTGGGAAGTAATCTCAGCAAGTCATATCAGGCTGTACTGGAAGGATAGACCTGATGAGAGTGATTATACCGTAAAACTTGTGGATCAAAGAGGCAATATAATTGATATACAATATTTGCCCGGGGATATGGAATCCTGTATTCTTAGAGGGCTTGAGCCGGAACGGGAGTACCGGGCAGTGATATCTGCAAATATAAATCCGTTTGTAGAGGATGAGTGTATAACAGAGTCTGATATCATCAGGACATCTGCTGATCCAAAGGGTGGGTTCTGATGACTGGTAAGGAGAAAGAGATGATAAAGCATAGATTCCTGCTGAAGGAGGCAGTGTCAAAAAATCTATACAGGAGTGAGTATATTATGAAAAGAGTATTTGCTTTATTTTATTGCTTTTTGATAGTGATGGTTATTTTGTCAGCTTGCAGTAGGTCTGATCTGACTTCATTACCTGAAGATGAAATAGATTTATTTCTACCGGAAGCTGATCTCCCTGTCTTTCCTGTGGTTCTGGAAGACGGCCCAGTATTCTATGTCGATGCTGAAAGGGGAAATGATATTAACCCTGGAACTGAAGAAGAACCCTGGGCAACAATACAGCATGCGGCCGATCTGGCGAAACCGGGGGATACGATTATCGTAAAACCCGGCAATTACGGACGCTTGGTAATAACCAAAGGGGGAACGCCCGGAAAATATATCACTTTCCGGGGAGAAAACATTCCTGACCAGAGCCATATTGATAAGGAAACACTGTTTGATCCTGCAAATCCAGTTCATCAGAAAGGGAATCCTGAAAAAAATGCCGTTGTTGCCGGGATAAGAATAACCCCTGTCTGGAACTCCACTGAACCGGTTGGCTACATACAGATAAAAAACTTCGAAATAACCCAGATTGACAAAGCCCAAAGATCCGGAATACAACTGGAGTATACTGAGGATATTCAAATAATGAATAATTTCATCCATGACATTAACCCGACTCAGCATAATGCCAATGGGATAAACGGGACCAGTGGTGCAGACAAGAAAAACAGAAGGATCCTGGTGAAGAATAATACCCTTTTCCGGGTAATGGGTATTGCTATAAGTGCTATGGGTGAAGAATGGTTAATCGAAGGCAATGAAATTTCCCATGGAATAGATATACGTACTGATATTCCTCCCGGTGATGAAGGATTCTGGCAGGCTGGTGATACAGATGCTATCCGCTTTTTCGGCTATGGTCATGTGATCAGGAACAATTATATACATGATTATATACTTGAGGAAAACTATGGGAACCCTCATATGGATGCCTTTCAAACATTCAGTAATTATCCGGAAACCCAGAATGCCAGCAGGATTTTGATCTATAACAATTATGTAGAGAACATGGGGGGACAGATATTTATGTGTCGTGACAAATCTGAAACCGATGGGGGACGGGATGCCATAAACAACATAATTATACGGGATAATATCTTGATTGGTTCTGGAGCTACCGGGGTAATGTTTGGCGAATAC
>JAAYLO010000113.1 GCA_012521855.1 Halanaerobiaceae bacterium | reverse complement strand
TTATTATTCAGTGTTAATCATTTTACAATATAAAAGATATCAGATTTATATTTATTTGATAATTTCTATGATCAGGGATATAATTATTATTGATGAAAAAAGAAAAAGAGGTGTAGATCATGGAAAAAGATTTTAATCCCAAAAATGCGTGGCTGGAGATGGAAGATGTTGAACATGAAGAAGTTTTTGATTTTAACGGTGACTATGCCGAATTTTTGAATAATTGCAAAACAGAACGGGAATTTGTTCAGGGTTCAATTGAATTACTGGAGGCAGAAGGTTTCCGTGATATTTGTGAGTTTCAAAAGCTCAAAAAGGGTGATAAAGTATATAGAGTAAACCGGGATAGTGCCATTATGGCTGCTGTCATCGGTGAAAGGCCTTTGACAGACGGAATGCGGATAGTCGGTGCACACATGGACTCCCCGAGAATAGACCTGAAGCCAAACCCTCTCTATGAAGATAGTGAAATAGCTTATTTAAGCACACATTATTACGGAGGTGTGAAAAAATACCAGTGGGTCAGTATTCCGCTGGCTATCCATGGAGTCGTAGTCAAAGAAGACGGCAGCAAAGTACATATAAATATTGGTGAAAAGGAAGATGATCCTGTATTTTATATAAGTGATTTACTGCCCCATCTCGGCCAGGACCAGATGCAGAAAAAAATGAGTGAAGCTATAAACGGTGAACAATTAAGATTAATTATTGGCAGTATTCCTGAAAAGAGTGAAAAGGATGAAGAGAAAAAGCCAAAAGACAAAGTAAAAACAGCTATCCTGAATCACTTATATAAAGAATATGGAATTACAGGGGAAGACCTGGTCAGTGCTGAATTACAGATTGTACCGGCGATGAAGGCAAGGGACGTGGGCTTTGACAGGGGTTTACTGGCTGCTTACGGCCATGATGACC
The DNA here is from genome assembly GCA_012521855.1 of Halanaerobiaceae bacterium. Classification (GTDB taxonomy): domain Bacteria; phylum Bacillota; class Halanaerobiia; order Halanaerobiales; family DTU029; genus JAAYLO01. The sequence continues at coordinate 6,028 of JAAYLO010000113.1, read as the reverse complement.
GGGTCTGTGCTTATACTGCATTACGGGCAATACTGGATGTGGACAAGCCTCAATATACTGCCGTACTGCTACTGGTAGACAAAGAAGAAGTGGGAAGTATGGGCAGTACCGGGATGAAGTCACACTTTTTTGAGAATACTGTAGCAGAGATGATAAATCTGAGTAGTGAAAATTATTCCGAGTTAATACTTAGAAGAACCATTGAAAATTCCAAATCACTTTCAGGAGATGTTAATGCTGCATATGATCCAAATTTTGCTGATGCCTTTGAAAAAAACAATTCTTCATATCTGGGGAAAGGTGTAGTAATTACTAAATATACCGGAGCAAGGGGTAAATCGGGTTCTTCAGAGGCCTCAGCAGAATTCGTTGCCGAGATCCGTTCATTATTCAATAATGCCGGTGTTTTATGGCAGACCGGTGAACTGGGGAAAGTTGACAAAGGCGGCGGTGGAACCATTGCCCAGTTTCTGGCCAATTATAATATGGATGTACTGGATTGCGGCCCGGTAGTGCTTTCCATGCATTCTCCCTATGAGCTGGTCAGTAAAGTAGATGTATATCATACTTATCTGGCCTATCAGGTTTTTATGGAGAAATAAATACAGGAAAAAATTAAGAAATGTAATTTGTTTTACATCTATATTTTTAAGATAACTTATAATAAAGATAAGAGAATGACAAAAAGCCGTATATAAAAAGATAATAGGGGTGATATTTTATGGCAGATACCGTAATTGTGAGTGACGGGAATTTTAATAGTGAGGTGTTGAATTCTGATAAACCTGTACTGGTTGATTTCTGGGCAGAATGGTGCGGCCCCTGCCGGATGCTTGGGCCGGTAGTTGATGAAATAGCAAAAGAATATGATGATATAAAGGTCTGTAAACTTAATGTAGATGAAAACCAGGCAACAGCTGTCCAGTATGGTGTAATGAGTATACCTACCTTAATATTATTTGAAAACGGGCAGGTTAAAAACAGGGTGACAGGATATATGCCTAAAGCCCAATTGATTGACAGATTGGGCATTTAGACAAAATATTAAAAGATATATGGGGCAATCTCAAAATGAGCTTGCCTCTTTTTTTATAGTTTTTTCTTGATTGCTTTCAAAATTATTTGAATACTGAGTCTAATTATGTTAAAATTATATAAGTAGTTGTGTTTTGTGAGGGGGATAATATCAATGAAGAAAGTATTAATTATTTACTCCAGTGAAGGTAATCTGAAAGAGATTGCGGAAGGTATAGCTGAAGGAGCCAGAAAAAATGCTTATCAGGTCGATCTCATAAGTACCAGGGAACAGGGTAAGGTTGTATCGTTTTTCCCATATGATGTGGTTCTCGTTGGAAGCCCTGCCTATGGAGTCATAAAAGGAAAGATTGCTCCTGATATCCCGCCTTTTCTTTCCCAATGCAAGAGGACAGCCGGAAAAGAAGCTATTGCCTTTGTCAGCCCAAAGGGAATGGCTACAGATAAAGCATTAAAAGTGTTGATGGCAGAATTGGAAAAACTGGGGTGTTTTGTCAATAATTTTACTGCTTTGAAAAGCAGGCAATCTGCTGTGGCTTTTGGTGAACAGCTATAGATAAATTGCATTATTTCTCTTGTCAAATAAAATTTGATAATGTATAATATTAAGATAAGGTGCCACAGTGGGCAGGACACCATACTGTGGCTTTTATAATGTCCAGGGTTATAGTTAAAAACATGTTTCTGGTTTAAAAGGGGGAGTATTAGTGACGAAATATATTTTTGTAACAGGAGGAGTGGTTTCTGCCCTGGGAAAAGGCATAACAGCAGCTTCTCTGGGGAGATTATTAAAAAGCCGTGGCTTGAAGGTAAGTATTCAGAAATTTGACCCATATATAAATGTGGATCCGGGTACAATGAGCCCTTATCAGCATGGAGAGGTTTTTGTGACAGATGATGGGGCAGAAACTGACCTGGACCTGGGTCATTATGAACGATTTATTGATATCAATCTCAATCAGAATAATAATCTGACAACCGGTAAGATATACAGTTCTGTGCTTTTTAAAGAAAGAAGAGGAGATTACCAGGGAGCTACAGTTCAGGTTATTCCACATATAACAGATGAAATAAAAGACCGGATTACCAGGGTAGGCCGTGAAACAGATGCAGATGTGGTTATTACGGAGATTGGCGGTACTGTCGGCGATATTGAGAGTCTGCCCTTTATTGAAGCTATCAGGCAGCTAAAAAGTGATCTGGGTAAAGAAAATGTTTTTTATTTACACTGTACGCTCGTACCATATATTACTACTGCCGGTGAGCTGAAGACCAAACCAACACAGCATAGTATAAAAGAATTGAGAAGTATCGGTATTCAGCCTGATGCTGTAGTCTGCCGTTCTGATAGAGCTTTGACACAGGATGTGAGGGCAAAAATAGCCCTTTTCGGGGATATTGATAAAAAAGCTGTTATCAATGTAGTTGATGTTAATCATATTTATGAAGTGCCTCTGGAACTGGAAAAAGAAGGACTGCCCTCTATTGTTGTTGAAAAGTTGGGCCTGGAAGCAAAGGTTCATGAACCAGATCTGGATGAATGGGTTGAACTGGTTGAAAAGATGAAGAATCTCTCCAGGAGCGTAACAATAGCTCTTGTGGGGAAATATGTCCAGCTCCCTGATGCCTATATAAGTATTAATGAAGCACTTAAACATGCAGGTGTTGCCAATGATACCTGTGTAAAAATCAAATATATTCTTGCTGAAGATCTGGAAACAGCAGATAATATTGGAGAAATACTTGCTGATGCTGATGGTATTCTTGTGCCTGGTGGTTTTGGAGACAGGGGGATTGAAGGGAAAATAAATGCCATCAGATATGCCAGGGAAAATAAAATACCCTTTTTCGGTATTTCCCTCGGTATGCAGTGTGCAGTAATTGAATTTAGCCGTAATGTAGCCGGGTATAAAGGGGCTAATAGTACTGAATTTAATTCCTCAACAGGATATCCTGTTATTGACCTTATGCCTGAGCAAAAAGAAACAGAAGAAATGGACCGGACCATGAGATTGGGTTTATACCCCTGTAAAATGTTAGAAGGGACAATAAGCCGTTCATTATATGGCGAAGAAATAATATATGAGCGCCACCGCCATCGTTATGAATTTAATAATGAATATAGAAATGAACTGAAAGAGATGGGACTGGTTTTAGCCGGGCTGTCTCCTGATGAGAAATTGGTGGAAATAATAGAATTAAAGGATCATCCCTGGTTTGTAGGAGTTCAGTTTCATCCTGAGTTTAAGTCAAGACCTAACCGACCCCATCCTTTGTTTACCGGTTTTATAAAAGCCAGTATGGAACATAGTAAATAAATTGCTTTTAAAAGTGATGAGGTGTTTTATGGTGTGTAAAAAAACTATATTACTGGATCTGGATGGTACACTTTTACCCATGGAAATAGAGGTTTTTTTAAAGGCATATTTCAAGTTGTTGACAGAAGAATTTGCAGGAATTTTTGAAGCAGAAAAACTTATAAAAAATTTAATAATTGCAACAGATAAAATGATTGAAAACAATGGTGAAAAGACAAATAAGGAAGTATTTGTGGAAAATTTCTTTGCTTTAATGGGAGTAAACAATGAAAAAGAGAAAATAATGAAGCGTTTTGACAGATTTTATCTTGAGAAATTTCCTCTTTTACGGGATAGTGCAGGATTTAGCGATTTACCCGCCAGACTGGTAAAGAAACTGAAGGAAAAAGGATATCAGTTAGTGCTGGCTACAAATCCCCTCTTTCCCGAGGAGGCCCTGGTTGAGAGGGTACGTTGGGTTGATATTGATCCTGAAGCCTTTTCTTTAATTACTCATTATGAGAATATGCATTATTGCAAACCCAATATTAACTATTACTGGGAGATTGTTGATAAACTTCGTCTTGAACCGGGAAACTGTATAATGATTGGAAATGATGTCCAGGAGGATTTGATCGCCGGGAAACTGGGTATGAAGACATATCTGGTAACAGATTTTCTAATAGATCGCGAGAATAAGGAGATAAAAGCGTACTGGCAGGGTAGTTTTGAGGACTTAATGGAGTGTTTTTAAGGGTATAAAAGCTCCTGTCTCAGGTAATAATCTTAGTAGACCTGGGAAGGAGCTTTTTTTGCATAAGTTTAAATTACATAAAAAAAGGATTTTTCATTATTATGGAGAATATTTAGTTTGAAGGAGGTGAAGACCTGAATTAAATCAGGTAGAGCCATGTTATTAGAATTATCTACTGCTTTTGCAATGCGCTGTCCGGAATGCGGGAGAATGGAAATGGATATTATAGATATTTTTCATTTATCAGGTAAAGAAAAGTTGTCATTACAATGCGAATGCGGTACTCATAAAGCCACTATAAGTAAAAAAGGTTCCAATTATGTTTCTATTACTTATTATTGTATTATTTGTGACAGGGAGCATTGTGTTCTTCTTCCGGGGAAAGTTTTCTGGTCAAAGAAATTACTGAACTCACTTGTATGTTATGAAACAGACTTAAATCTGGGTTGTTTCGTTTTTTATGAACTGGTAAATGAAGAATTGGAGCGCCAGCAGGAAGAATTAAATTCCATGGCCAATGACCTGGGTTTTGATGAGTTTATAAATCCAGAAATTATGCTGGAAATACTGGATTATTTACATGATATTGCAGCGAAAAGTTCGCTGTATTGTGAATGTGGTAATCATAATATTAATATTGAATTATTTTCTGACAGGCTGGAAATTTCCTGTAATAATTGTTATGCTGTAAAGATAATACCTGCTTCTACAAGAGAAGATTTAAGTAAGATAAAAAAACTTGATGAAATTATTCTTAATATTTCAACAGGGAGATCAAAAAATTTTTAATCTCATTGTTTAATATAATTTTATAAGGAAGGAGATAAAAATAAATGAATTTAGTACCAATGGCTGATATCTTGAAAAAAGCCAATGAAGAAAAGTATGCAGTAGGTGGTTTTAATATCAATAATCTTGAGTTTCTACAGGCCATTATCTGGGCTGCAGAAGAGACAAACTCACCCTTGATCTTACAGACCAGTGAAGGGGCATTAAAGTACATAGGAATGGAATATGTAATAGGTATGGTCGGGGCAGCTGTCAAAAATACTACAATACCGGTTGCTCTTCATCTCGATCACGGCAGCAGTTTTGAATCTGTTATGAAGTGTATAAGAAACGGGTATTCATCTGTAATGATTGATGGCTCACATTACCCGTTTGAAGAAAATATTGAGTTGACCAGAAAAGTGGTGGAGGCAGCTCATGCAGTTGGTGTAACTGTTGAAGCTGAATTAGGCCAACTGGGCGGAACAGAAGATGATCTATCTGTTGCTGAAGAAGATGCAACATTTACAGATCCTGACCAGGCTTTAGAATTTGTTGAAAGAACAGGAGTGGACGCCCTGGCTGTAGCCATCGGTACTGCTCATGGAGTATATAGCGGTGAGCCAAAACTGGATTTCGAAAGATTAAAAGCCATTAAAGAAAAGATAAAAATCCCGGTAGTATTACATGGAGCATCTGGTGTTCCAGATAGAGATATAAAGAAGGCTATTTCACTGGGTGTAAATAAAGTTAATATAAATACTGAATTCCAGCAGGCTTTTAATGCAAAAATTAGGGAAATATTTAATGCTGATCCTGATGTATATGACCCCAGGAAATTCTGTGGTCCGGGCAGGGAGGCAATCAAGAAAGAGGTAATCAATAAGATTGAATTATTAGGTAGTAAAGGTAAGGCTTAAATTTGCAGGACAATAAGGGTATACCTGGATTAACAGTATACCCTTTTCTCCCTTTTTCTACTGAATATCCCTTCAATATTTCTTTTGCTATTATATACTTCTCAAAAATAATAATAAACCATACTTTTTCTCTATTTTATCAGACCAAATCTTTCAGATAATTTATAGATCATTTTTTAATAATAAGTTCTTATTAGGTGGTGGATTTAGTGAATATTGGTGAACTGGAAAAGCAGACTATAGCAGAATTACAT
>JAAYLO010000112.1 GCA_012521855.1 Halanaerobiaceae bacterium | reverse complement strand
ATCTATATATCTGCCCATCAGGATATAGCTGGAGAGTTTTTTGGTTAAATTATACATGTCTTCCTGATCATGACTGAGGGTTATATTATCTCTTTTTAATATTTCTTTTGATCTGTCAAGATTTTTTAAAATCGAATCAATCAGTGCTTCAAGACTCCTGTATTTTTCAAAATATCTCTTTACAGGACTGAAAAACTTAAATATTCCTTTTCTTTTAGTAAAATCGATATAAGCAGGGTCCAGTTTCTCTATAGCTGACTTCAATTCCAATAATGTGTCCGCAACTGTTTCCCCGTCTGAACTTCTCTCTGATAGAGACTGAACGGATACCTTCAGTTTATCACTATATAATGCACATTCCCGTTGGACATCGAGGCCCAGCTGATCAACACTGGTGACAGTATTATCTTTATCCGCCTGTTTCTCTTCCTTTACCGCCATTATCCTTTTTATAAATCTCTCAGATTGTTCTCTAATATCATTAATTTCTGCTTCAGAGAAGTGATTGTTTTCTTTAATTTCTTCTAATATTTCCTTATCCTCCGGTAATAGAAGAGAAAACTTTTCTCCCATGTTATCAGCTCCCTTTAATGTTATTTCTATTTTATCATAACAATATATGGTGTTTTTTACTTTTTTAATTTATCATTATTGCTTGTTTTTGTCAAGTTTATTAATTTTCTGCATTATTCTTAAAGCGCTTTCCAACTGGATCTCCACTAACTTTTTAATGGGAATCTGCTGATATTCCAGTTCTTTTTCCAGTCTGTCATTAAGTTCCTGAAAATAAGCAGATAAAAGGTCTCTGGCCTCCTTAAGTTGTTTAAGCACTTCCTCTCCCTGTAAAGTATCTTCCATTTCACTATCAAGATGCCTGATTAACATTCCTATGATTATAAGGTGATAAAATTCAAAACATGTAATACTATCAAAATATTGGGCAACAGTGGCTTTTGCCTCCATTTCCGGATTCTTCTCTGCCCATAGAGCCCTGGCTCTATTATTGTTCTTATACATCAAAATCAGTTGCCTGGCGGCTTTAAGATAAGGGGACTGGGTTTTAAGGAAAAAAGGCTCTGCTTTTTCCAGAATGCCTTCGGTTCTATTGATTATTTCACTGCTGATTGCAACTGATTTCAACAACACCTCTCTCCTGGTCATATCCATTACTGTCTGATCTTCAATTTTGTGGTCATAAAAACATGGCACCTCACAGATCAGGGCAAAGGCATCTTTATTATGTTCCATAAGGAACTCATAACTGGAAGCACCCATATTGATTACACCGGCAGGGTCAAGTCCCATATTATCAGCTATAAAGTCATAATTTTCCCTGATAGTAGGGATTTTGAAAACTGCATCTGCAAACTTCTTTATAAATGGGGCTTCAGCTTCCCCCAGATGCAGGGGTATGTTTCTCCTCTTTACGATATCATGTAATAAAGCAGACAACTCTTCCTCTGCACTGGACAGATAGAAGAAGGCACCGCCAAATCCTGAATTATGTAAGGAATACATGAAATCAGGCTTAAGTTCTACAATAATATCCATTAATGCCCTGGTCTCCGGCAAGGGAGCATCAAACTTGAGTGTTTTGTAATCAACCGGGAAGGTCCATTCCACCTGTTCGTAAGTAGCAGGCCTGTAATAATCTGCAGCAAAGTTTCCAATAGTGAAAGGCCCCTTAAACCAGGGTTCATTGAGTCTTGTCCCATCCGGATCAATACATTTAATAATATTCCACCTGAAATCAAACATATCTCTTAAGGCCTTATCTTCAGCGAGCCTTTCTGATAAGTAAGTCAGCATCATGGCCCCTACAGGCTCATTGGGATGCGGACAGGCAAAAAGAAGGGCCTCTTTACTGCCTTTTCCAATCTGTAGGAGAATTATATCCTCACCATTACGGGACCGGCCTATCTTTCTCAGTGTCACAAGATCTGGCATCCTCCTGGCCAGCATAAAAGAATCCTCATTAAGTTCCTCCACGCTCTTGAAATACCTGTAATCAGGAACCTCATCAACAATTCTGCTAATCAACATTTTTACTCCCCCTTTTTATTTTTCAGTTTTGGATCAAAGACTTCCTGTAGAATATCACCGATAAGATTAAAGCATAGAACTGTCAGGAAAATCGCCAGACCCGGAAACACCGACAGCCACCACCCATTTGTGATATAATTCCGCCCGGTACTGAGCATATTTCCCCAGCTGGGAAGAGAAGGCTGGGGGCCAAGACCGATAAAACTCAATCCTGCCTCAGCGATCATTATAGTTCCCATATCCATGGCGGCCTGGACTATAAGCGTTGAAATACAATTGGGCAGGATATGCCTGAAAATAATTCTTGCATTTCCAGCTCCCATGGCATAAGCTGCCCTGACATATTCCTGATTTTTTATCTCCAGGACCCTGCTCCTTATCAGGCGGGCATATATTACCCAGGACTTTACAGCTAAAGCCAGCACTATACTGAAAAAGCCCGGACCAAGAAATCCTGCTACAGCTATTGCCAGAATAATCCCCGGAAAAGCCAGCATGATATCAACTATTCTCATTACTATATCATCAATTAGTCCGCCGGAATACCCGGCTATCAGGCCAATAACCGTTCCTGTTATGCCCGATAAACCGACAGCCAGAATACATACTACCAGTGAAACCATGCTGCCATAGATTATTCTGGCCAGAAGATCCCGTCCCAATTGATCTGTTCCCAGTATATGCTTCCAGGAAGGCGGCTGGAGTTTTTCAAGGACACTCATCCTGGAGGGGCTGTAAAGTAATGAACTGATTATTTTCTCATTGAAAAAAAACATGTCAATAAATGACAAAAGGGCAAAAAAAGTAAAGAGTAGTACAAGCAGGAAAGCGGATAGAGCCAGCCTGTTTTGACAGAGGGTTTTAAAAAATCTGTACAGAAAAGTATTTTTCTCAAACATGCTACCACCCCTCAGCTGTACACAATCCTGGGATCCAGAAAGGTATAGAGAATATCGCTCAATAAATTTATCAGCACAAACATAATGGCATATAAAAGGACTATTATCTGTACTACTGGATAATCCCGTGTAAAAATTGAATCAACCAGCAGCCTGCCCAGACCCGGCAGAGCAAAAACTACTTCTATCAATGCAGAACCGCCAAGAACAGTGCCTGTCTGAATACCAATGACTGTTGTCAGCGGGATCAGTGTATTTCTAAAAGCATGTTTAGTGATAACTGTAGCTTCTTTCAGTCCCTTTGCCCTGGCAGTAATGATATAATTCTCATTCAGTACACCTATCATTCCAGCTCTTGTCATCCTGCATGTAAAGGAAGCTAAAGAAAGGCCGAGGGTAAAAGCAGGTAAAAACAGATGCTTTAATCCCTCAGTAAAATCACTGAATATATTTACAAAACCATACAGGGGAAATACAGGAAAAACAACTCCAAAAACATAAATCAGGATAATCCCCAGCCAGAAACCCGGTATTGATATGCCTGCAGTGGTAAAGATACATATCAGCCTGTCCAGGAAGCTGTTTCTCTTTACAGCAGAAATAATCCCCGCAGGCATTGAAATCGAAAGGGATATGAACATGGAAAGAAGAGCCAGTTGAAAAGAAACCGGGACTCTGGAGATCAGTATCCCTGAAATATCTTCATTACTGTAAATAGATTTGCCAAAATCCAGGCAGAGCACTTTTTTCACCCAGATAATATACTGGATAAATACAGGTTTATCAAGCCCGTATAATTCACGTATATACTCTATATCATCCGGTGTAGCACTAATACCAAGGATAGCAAGAGCTGGATCACCCGGGACAAGCCTGATCAGGAAAAAGCATATTATCGATATTCCTAGTAATGTCGGAACAAGCTGTAAGCACCTTCCCACTATATATCTGGCCACCTGTATCCCCCCCGGATGCTTAAGTTCTAGTTTTCAATCCATATTTCATCAGGAAATGGAAAATACCCTGCTGGTTTCAGGGGTTCTACTCCATGTACTTTGCTGGAATAAGCTATATAATCAACAAATCTGCCAAACCAGATCATGGGCTGGTCTTCAATAATTAACTCTTCAGCTTTCCAGTAAAGTTTCTGCCTCTCTGACCGGTCTGTAATCTCCAGGGCCTGTTGTAATAATGTATCAACTTCAATGTTTCTATAATTAGAGATCCAGTTATACATACTGCGGGAATCAAAGAGCAGCTGGAGGTTGCCGTTGGGATCCAGTGAACCCCCTCCTCCCCAGTGCATACTGGCAAATGCAAAATCATTCTGCATCAATTGCTGGAAAAGGGTCCCTGTTTCAAGAACCTCTATCTCTACATTGATATTAATCTCTGCTAACATTTCTTTAACTATCAGGGCCAGGTCATCTCTTTTAGGATCATTACTCCAGGTCTTGAGTTTTACAGAAAACCCATTTTCATAACCTGCCTCAATCATTAACTTTCTTGCTTTCTCCGGATCATATTTTCTTACAGGCTTATCCGGATTACTGCCCCAGCTGGTATCAGGCAAAGGTCCGTATATTAATTCCGTATGGCCGATAAATTGTGCGATCGTCTCCTGATCCAGGGCATAAGAAACTGCCTGGCGGACTTTTTTATTATTAAAGGGCTCTTCCTGACAGTTAAAGGTCAGAAAATCAATTGTATTACTTTTGCCCAATATAGAGACAAATTTAATATTACCGGTCTTTCTCAATTCGTCCATATTACTGGTCAAAACATTATTATCATAATCAATATCACCGGTCTGTAAGGCAAATAATCTGGTCTGGTCATCAGGAATTTCTCTTATTATAATCTTATCAAGATAAGGCCTGCTTTCCCGCCAGTAGTTTTCGTTTTTCACAAATACCAGTTCTCCCTTTTGCCTGTCAAGGGTCTCAAAGACAAAAGGGCCTGTTCCTACAGGATGTTTTTGAAAGCCTTCATTCCCCATCTTTTCTACAGCAGCAGGTGAAACCATCAGGGCGTTGCTGGCTACAAGATCAAGGAAAGGAGCATAAGGGTGTTTCAATTTTATCTTTACAGTATAATCATCTATCAGCTCAATTGTATCGATAACATCAAATAAAGTCCTGACCTGTGAATAATCACTCAGCATTCTCTCAAAATTCCATTTCACTGCCTCTGCATTAAATTCTGTCCCATCATGAAACCTGACACCCTTCCGCAAGTAAAAAATATATGTAATATTATCAGGTATTTCCCAGGATTCTGCCAGTTCTGCCTGGAATTCCAGGTTTTGATCATACTGTATCAGTGTATTAAAAGCGACATATTTTTCAAAACCGCCAAACCCCATGTCATGATGCGGATCCAGACTCGGCTGTATCAGTCTTGTCCCCATTTTCAATATACCGCCGTATTGCGGTGATGCGCTTACAAAGCAGCTAAATAGTAATAAAGCCAGCAAAATTATCGGTGTTATTGTCTTTTTCAATAAAATCACTTCCTTTCTTTAATTGTGTTACACCTACAAATATAT
>JAAYLO010000111.1 GCA_012521855.1 Halanaerobiaceae bacterium | reverse complement strand
CTTTGCTGGAGAATTATCATGATAATTTTGATATAAGCAGACAGGATAATTTTGATTATTTCAGGGTGATAAACGGTAAAATAGGGCTGATAGATATTCTTAATTATATTATTCTATCTTCTGAAGAAGAAAATGAAGGTGATAAATTTCAGATTGCAAATAGTATTCTGGCCGGTATAGATTGGGAAGGCGGGGAATTTAATAATATTGGACAGGTTGATCTGGCAACAGCTAATGAAAATAATGAAGAAAACAAATATTACAGACTCTTGAAAACCTTCTCTGATAACAGAGAACAAATATATTCAGCTGATTCCTATACCAATATAGTTAGCCTGGATAAAAAGTTATTAGTTGACTTTATTGCAGAACAGATGGGTGGAAATATAGAGAATGGATTTGATAATTTGAGCAGGGATTTTATATGCTGGTATCATGAAGAAGCTGAGGTAAGCCTGCCTGGTGAATTATATAATGCATTAACCGGTATAAGTGAAAACTATAGTATTATACATTTACTCAATTATATAAAGGGTAAAAGTAAGTCTTCAGAATTCATGAATGGGCTTATTGCAGATAAGACATATGAAACTTTTTTGGAAGAAAACTTTGAAGAGAGTGAACATGAGACAGTCATAGAAAATGATAAGAGGGTAATGGAGGGTAAAGATTTAATAAACAAATTTAGTGCCTACAGTAATATAAGAAGGTTTCTGGAGGAAATTGATAATTATACAGATACCGATCCGGTAGAACAAATCATAGCAGAGGCTGAAGAAAGGGGCAGGAAAGTAGATAATCTTACGGTGGCTTTTCTGGAAAATTATAATGCTAAGTATGGGATAAAATTAGTTAATGAAGACCCTATATATAATATTACGGGAAAGATACGGGAAGATACCGATGTTTTGATATTTCCCTTAATGTATAGAACGGTTGTTTTAATGGAAAAGGAAGCAGATAAAACTGATGATGATGAATTATACCGGGGGATAAAAACATTTGCTGATAGATGCAAAGATTGTCTTGAAGAAGTTATTAAGGAAAAAGGCGATTATGCTAGAGAGCATTATAAAGAGGATAATGACAGGGATTTAACAGATTATCAGCTAAAAAATGAACTGATAAATGCCTTTGAACCACAGAGATTTGCATCAGTAGATACAGAAAGAAGTCATGAGTTTTTCAAGAGTTTTCTAACAGCAGAAGATGAAGAGAAAAGCCTGGCGGAAATGGAGGAAGAAAAAGAAAAGCAAAGGAAAGAGGATTCTAAAAAACAGGCTGAAGAAGAAGAGGCCAGAAGGAGACAATATGCCAGAGAACGAAAAGAGAGAATGAGAGAAGAGAAAGAAAGGGAAAAGAAAAGCCAGGGTTGGAAGCTTTATTGTGAGAATGGCCGGTGGAAGATTGAGGAAAGAAGTGATTATTATAAAGTTTAATCAGTCTAAAGCCTGAAGCCTGGAGAAGATTATTGAGATTTTTTTCATATAGTGTTATAATTAAAAATGAATAAATCTATTATTATGATAGATTATTATAGTGTCAGGGTATTGCCTGACATTTTTACTGATATTGGTATTTATCTGATTATGTTGGAAAACACTATTAGTTAAAGGTGGTATATTACAAATGTTGAAGTGTATCAAGAATATCTTTAAAGATGAGAATACCTAAGACCTGGAAAAGATCCAGCCGATAGTGGATAAAATAAATGCCCTGGAAGAAGATATGAAGAGACTGAGTGACCACGGATTGCAGCATCAGACCACAGAATTACGCTAAAGACT
>JAAYLO010000110.1 GCA_012521855.1 Halanaerobiaceae bacterium | reverse complement strand
GTCCTGATATATTCAAGCTGTTTCAATTCGGACTGCCAGTCTACATTAATTGCATTCAGTGAATTCTTGATCTGCTTCTCTTCTTCTTCAAGATTCTTTTTTTCTTCAAAATAGAAATTGATTTTTTCTCTTAAACCTGATAGAGATTCTTTCAAAAAAACTATCTCGTCTTTATATTTATTTATTTTCTCAATAACTGCTTCCATTGAACTGATGGAATATTTTTCTTTAAGCTTAACTGTCTGTTCTTTTATCCAGTACTGTTTCTCAGTATATTTACTGATAATATTCCTGGCCTTTTCTGGATAAAACCTTACTTCATCATTCAAATATTTCTTTGCTTCATCAGTACTGATTTTACTCGTTAACTCAACAATATTGCTATATAAATTATAATTATTTTTTAAGATGTCAAGCCTGTTAATCTCTCTCTCCAGTACTGATTTTTTGTTCTTAAACTCATTAATATTTTTATGTATAGTATCATATTCTTTCTGTTTTTGATTATATAAAATGACCTGTGAAGAAGCCTCTTCCCTTATTCTTAAGCCTTCCTCAATACGCATAAAATATGGTTTTAATTCCTTTACTTTGGGGTCACCGTTTTTACCGGCGATTTTTTCAGCTTCTTTATAAAAATAATCCTCTAACTGCGGTATTAATACAAATTCCTTTAATCCCGCACCCAATAAAATCGACTGTAGTTTTTCTTTTTCTGAATTTTTGGAACTAAAAGACTGCAATTCATCAAGGCTTATTGTAAATAACTGGCTGTATGTAAAAGAATCCAGATTATTATAGATTTCACTGACTGATGATATCTGCCTATTGCCTTTTAAAACACTTACCACCGGTGTCCCGTATCCCTGGATATGAATATTTACCTCTTCACCTGTATCAAGAAGAACAATTGCTTCTACCTCGTGTTGTTCCCTGGCAGAAATAAAAGCCTTTTTCCTGGGAAAACCAAAAGCGATATGGCGTAATAAGTTCAAAAGAGTAGTTTTTCCGGCTCTGTTATATCCGCCAATAACAACAAGGCCTGGATTAAGATCTTCCAGTAATTGATTATTGAATATTCCAAAATCCCTTATAAAAAGCCTCTTTATAATCAAGATGACTCCCTCCTGGACAATAATTCTTCAATTATTACCTGTCTGGCCTGTTCTAGTATAACCTGAAGATTATAATCATTTAATTCAAAACGGGTATAATCCTCTTCTTCATGATTTATTTCGTCGGTCCAGATAAGACCCAGCTCTTCCAGCAATTCTTTTCTAAACTGCGGATTTTCTTTTAATAAAAAACAGATTTTCTCCAGATTATTAAAAATAGGATTGTTCTGTATAAGTTGTTCATCTATTGGGAAACCCGTTCTATCAATAATCTTCCTTGTCCAGATAAATGGTTTGTTCTTTAATAATTCTTTCTGTAAATAATCATGTAAATATGAAACAATCTCTTCTTTCTCCTTTTTTATAAGCCTGCTGATTTCTCCTCTCCCGCTTAAAACCCAATCAACAATAAAGCCGTCAATGGGGTAATTATTATGTAAACTTATATTGAAATTTCTGGCAAGGAGTTCATTGGAAATATTTATGATTATATTCTGTATATCAGAAACATTACCATTTATTATACTATCTATAGGTATTTCTATCCTGTGATAAATAACGGGAGATAATTTCAGGAAACTTATCTCCGGTTCAGACTCAGGTATCATTTCCACCAGTACAGCCCCGCAGGCACCTTCTTCATTCATATTACGCCCCTGTGGTGTACCGGGAAAAAGAATAGCTCTGTTCCTTGCTTTGTGCAATAAACTATATTTATGAATATGCCCAAGGGCCCAGTAATTTATATTTTCCATATCCATCAATTCCGTCAAAGATGCAGGAACATAGTTGTTATTGGACAGCTCCAGCTGAGTATGTAACAGTCCAATATTCCAGACCCCCGGGATATATTCATATTCCAGATGAAGCTTACGCGATTCAGCTCTATTTTTATAAGAGAAGCCAGATACCGCAGCAATCATTTCTCCGTCTTTATCATATACTTTTTTTGTTTCTGCCTCTTCCTGAGAAAATATATGGATATTTTCAGGAGGATCCAGAAGAGTTCTGTAACTGGATAAGGGATCATGATTTCCAGCTATGAGATAAACAGATATACCGGATTTTAAAAGCCTCTCACACTGTGTATTAAAAAATTGGTTTGCCTTAACAGAACGGCTGTCCTGATCATATAAATCCCCAGAAATCAATATGAAATCTACGTCATTACTGATAGCCTGATCGCAAACACGTTCAAAGGCACTATAGATTGCATTATCAAGTATCTCAGCTATATAACCTGAATATTTACCACCAACACTTAACCTGCTGCCTAAATGAAGATCAGCGGTATGTATAAACTTAATTTTTCTCATATTATACCTCCTGTTCTGTCAGTGGTCTTCTATCTAAGCTCTTCTGTTTCTTTCCTTTGTTACAAATAAAACCAGAAAAATAAACATGATTATTATTGCCGGTGTAGATATGAAGCCAATAATAATTCCCCCGATAACTAAAGCAACTACCCCTATAATTCCGCCAAGGGCGCCTGCAACACTCCCGAGTATATTTAAGGCAATTCCCAATATAGCTCCGATTACTGGAATAATAATTTTAACTGCTAAATAAACCAGTATCAAAATTATTATTAATGTATAAAAATTCATCTAAAAACCCCTTTATCAAATACCACATTTTACATATACAATACTATTTTATCATCAACTTCAGGAATTAGCAAGCTAAAAAAGAAAAAGACAGCTTTCGGCTGTCTTTTGTAAAAAAATGTAGATTTATTAAATTTTATCAAGTTCAAAACCGTCATGAATAACTTTTACCGCCTTCTCTGCATCCTTTTCATGAATTAAACTGGAAATTTTTATATCTGCAGTTGTAATCATCTCGATATTTATATTGTTTTCACCAAGAATTCTAAACATTTTACCGGCAATTCCAGGTGTTGTAATCATACCTGCACCTACAATGGAAACCTTCGCCACTTCTTCATCAATATATATGCTTTCTGCTCCGATAGAATATGCTATTTCCTCTATCTGTTTCCGGTACTTTTTTAGAGATTCCTTATCGATTGTAAATGTAATATCATTCTTCTGGTTGCGTTGCAGGTTCTGGATAATCATATCGACATTTACACCTATTTCAGCCAATTCAGTAAATAAGTTCCCGGCTACACCGGGTTTATCAGGTACCTGTTCAACCGTAATTTTAACTTCATCCTTATTAACTGTAACACCTGTAACATTCCTTCTTTTTTCCATATTATGCTCAATACCTCCTACCAGGGTTCCTGGTTTATAATTAAAACTCGATGCTATATAAAGTTTTATACCATTGGCTTTTGCCAGTTCAACAGAGCGTGGATGTAAAACCTTTGCTCCCAGACTGGCAAGCTCCAGCATTTCATCATATGATATAAAATCAAGCTTACTGGCTTCAGGTATCATTCTGGGATCTGTCGTATAAATTCCATCAACATCTGAATATATTTCACAGCGGTCTGCCTCTAGAGAAACGGCCAGTGCAACTGCAGTAGTGTCTGAGCCGCCACGGCCAAGTGTTGTAAAATCATCATTTGAATCTATACCCTGAAAGCCGGCTATTACAACAATTTTCCCCTCATCCAGCTCTTTGAGAATTCTGGTATTATCTATATTCATAATCTCAGCCTGGCTGTGTTTATTATTTGTCTGGATTTTTACCTGGCTGCCGGTCAGGGAAATAGCTTTATAACCCTTTTCCTGTATAGCCATACTCAGTAGAGCAATTGAAACCTGTTCTCCTGTTGTCAACAGCATATCTACTTCCCTGGGATCTGGATTGGAGCTAATCTGGTTCATTAATTCAATTAATTTGTCTGTAGAATCACCCATAGCTGATACTACGACAACCATCCTGTTACCTTTATCATATTCCCTTATTATTCTTTCAGCAACATTCTTGATCCTATCAACATTAGCTACAGAAGTACCTCCATATTTCTGAACAATCAGTGCCAATATAACATCCTCACCTTTCAATAAGCAATTTTATATCAGTATTATAATAAATTTTTATATTTCTTCAACCCGTATAATATTTTTTACACCGATGACGTCATCAAGTGCTTTTATTTCATTGATTGATCTCTTAAGATTGCTTTCTTTTACCTGATGAGTAACCAATACGATCGGGACTGCCGGTTCTAAATGTACTTTTTGTATGACTGAAGATAAACTGACCTGATTATCACCAAATACTTTCGCAATTTTAGCCAGAACTCCAGGTTTATCAACTACCTGTAATCTTATATAAAATGAATTATAGACCTCACTTATATCAATTATCTTATGACTAATTATTGTATTATTGTTATTTAAATCAGGGCTTTTATAGAATATCTCCTTGGCTGTCTGGATAATATCTGCCACTACTGAACTGGCAGTGGGCATTTGACCTGCACCTTTGCCGTATAACATCACATCACCAACGGCATCTCCATGCAGGTATATAGCATTATATACATCATTAACCAGGGCAAGGGGGTGGGCTTTAGAGACAAAAGCCGGATGAACCCTGATGTCAAGTCCCTTTCCGGTATTCTTGCTGATAGCCAGTAATTTTATTACATATCCTAACTCATCAGCATTTTTTATATCTTCCGCCTCTATACCTTTAACACCTTCTACATATACATCTTCAATATCGACTATGGTTTCATAGGCTATAGAGGACAGAATTGTAATTTTATAGGCAGCATCTGCACCGCTTATATCTGAAACAGGGTCACTTTCTGCATATCCAAGTTTCTGTGCTTCTTTCAAGACCTCATCAAATTCCAGTTCTTCTGCTGTCATCTTTGATAAAATATAATTGGTTGTTCCGTTTAAAATACCATAAATCTTCTCTATTTTATTGGCTGCAAAGGATTCTTTCAAAGGACGTATTATGGGGATTCCTCCTGCAACACTGCCCTCAAAGCTTATACTGACACCATTCTTTCTGGCTAATTCCAATAATTCTTCTTCATACCTTGCAATAACAAGCTTGTTTGCTGTCACAATAGATTTTTTATTATTAATAGCTCTCTTTATATATGTATAAGCAGGCTCTTCTCCTCCTATCAATTCTACAACAAGGTCGATTTCTGGATCATTGATTATATCCTCAACATTATCAGTTAAAAGATCCCTTGAAATATCAACAGATCTCTTTTTTTCAAGATCATTGACAAGTATTCTTTTTATTTCAAGTTCTGTTCCGACTTTTCTTCTGATACTTTCTTTATTGTTCTTCAAAACAGTGTAGACACCTGTTCCCACTGTACCAAAGCCCAGAAGACCCAGTTTAATCATTTCCCATCGTCCTTTCATATATTTAATCTTCTATGATCTTACAACCACAATTATCTGCTCTTTTTACTATATAAGTACTCGATATACCATGTTTCTTAAATTCATTAACAACTGCTCTTCCAATCATCTCTTCATCTTTATCTGCCACTGCCATGATAGTCGGTCCTGAGCCGCTTAAACAGACTCCGCAAGCTCCATGTTGGTAGGCAGTTTCAATGATATTATAAAAGCCTGGTATCAATTCTGCACGGTAATCCTGATGTAATCTGTCTTCCAGAGCTACTTTTAAGATCCCTAAATCCTTTTCCATTAATGATGCTGTTAATAATGCAGTCCTGCCAAGATTAAAAACAGCATCCTGAAGGGAAACACTTGCGGGTAATACCCTGCGCAGTTCTTCAGTTTTTAATTTAAAATCTGGAATAATAAATACAAATTTTATGTCCTCTGCGAGGCTTATTTTTTTATATATTACTTCATTATCAGAAATTACACTTATAATTAATCCGCCTTTATATGC
>JAAYLO010000109.1 GCA_012521855.1 Halanaerobiaceae bacterium | reverse complement strand
TTGGCTGAGATTTTTTATAAGTTAATAAGATATAATGAGCATTACCAGGGAAAAGAAATTTCCTTTACCGGCCACTCGCTTGGCGGAGGCCTGGCTCAATATGCAGCAGTTATGTCTTCCATTGATTACAAACATGATGGACCAGCAATATATGCTAAAAGCGAAAATGCTTATATACATAATGTAAAAAACGCAGTGACCTGGAATGCAATAGGAATCAAATCTTTTTCCAGAATAAATGGATATGAATTTTTAAAACCCTATGGTGCTATAAAGGAAAGAGTAAAGGATATAGCAGAAGAATCTCTGCCATTGAATATATATGAAGGACTAATTGATAGAATTTTGAAATATTTAGAGAGAAAACGGTATGTTGTTGATGGTAGGATAACAGAGTTATTCCTGAGTGAGATTAATGATATTGACATAAAAAAGGTAGAAAAAGTTGTGGATGGTTTGAGGCACAATGAAAGTTTAAGAAAGATGATAAATCCTTTTACGTCATCTAAACAAGTAAAGGATCTCATATTTTCATCCAGAGATGGATACGGGATTTTTGATACATATGAAAATATAAAAAACAGATTGGAGATAAAGAGAAGATTCTCATTATATTATGAAGATGGGGAAAAATTCAATAATAAAGTAATAAATTATATTAATTCAAAGGATTTGACCAGTTATTTTGCAGAACATATAGGAACCACTTATATAGTTGATAAAGGTTTAGAAGAAGGGGATTCAGATAATTTTCTACCGAATATAGAGCTGAAATCCTTTGCCGAATATCATGGACTGGATGTTTTTTATCCCTATATATTACTGGCTGAATCTGACAAAAGTTATAATGTAAAAAACAGAACAAATAGTCTGGCAAAACCGGGTGATATAGTCAACGAAATTACTTATACCTATTTACAGGCTGTCATTAAAGCAATAATGATTGATCTGATAAATGGTGCCCCGGTTAACAGGGAATCACTGGCTGTATTATATGAGAAATATAAACAGGACGGAGACCAGAGCCAGCTTATCTCAGTTATAATTGCAGTTTTGCAGCACAGTTACAGATTAAACAATAATAATATTATAGAGAAGATAGATGAAACTATTAAAGAGTTTTTAAAATACGGTCAACCGGGAAGATGGGTAATTTCCACTTTACAAAAAGATGACGGCACAGAGCTTTCAAAGATATTTATTGAAGATAAAAATGGAAATATAAATAACTATTTTCTTTTAACAGGAGACAATAGAAGGTATAAATTTGATTATGCTCTTCTGGAACAGCTTAAAAAAATGCAGGCTGAAGATATTATAAAACTCTGGAGATGGGAAGAAGAAGGAAATAAGATTCATTTAGTACTGGGAAGCAGGGAAAATGTTATTGACTATAGTTTGAGTGATAAAGATGAATCTTTAGAATTAACAAATGAAGAACATATAATAGAAATAAAACCAGTAGAAAGAAAAGTAATTTTATTAAGTAATGCTTACGATATTTTCACACTGGAGGGTGAGAAGGAAAAAGGCGTTTTAGTTGTGCAGGACAGTTCAGAAGGAGCAGAAACTTACAAAAATCATTATGATTTAATAGAAAAAATCGGTTTAAAATCATTATAGAGGTGAGAAAGGATGAATGGATTAAGGTTCCTGCTTGGAGATACTGCAAATCCAGACAAGATAGTGTCAAAATGGAATATGCTTGAAGAAAAGGCTACTTATCTGGTAAATAATCTTTTCGGGATAGAAATTAATAATGATATTAAATCAATTGTACTGGAAATAAATAAGAAATTCCATAAGGAAAAAGAATTAAATATTGATAATTACAAAAAAACTGAAGAGAATGAATTAATTATTGATTTTGGAGCTATAGAGCAGGACAGAGAACTTAGTCATCTGATTTGTCTTAGTATTGCAGCAGGTTTACCCGGCCAATTATTTGAAATCGCCGCTGAACATTCAGGAGAGATAATCAGGGAAAGTGAAAATATAGATAAAATAACTTTTATCGGTAATTCTGCAGCCGGTGCAATTGCTCAATATGCTTATGTTTCTACAGGAACTGGTCCAGGTAAGCAGTGTGTAACTCTTAATAGTGTCGGGATAAAGAGATTTACTGAATTTAACGGCAATGAGTTTTTTGGTTATCCTTTAGCTTTTGATTATTTTTTAAGTGATTTATTCAGAATAGACAATAATATGAGATATTTATTGGTTGAACTTGAGAAATATGGTGTGTTGGAAGATGGTAATATCAGTTACAGGTTCAGGAAAGATTATGGAAAGAAGATAGACCGGGAGAGAATATTGTTTGTCCTGGTAAATATCTTGATGAGCAAATCAGATGCAGAAAAGGAAGAGATACAGGAACTGGTGGAGAACTTATTTGATCCATTAATTGTTGAAAGAAAAATGCTTTTTATAGATAGATACAGGGATTATATTGTTAAAAGAGATAAAGATACTATAATAAATTATGTAATGTCAGATAATATACCTGCCCTGATGTATGGACATATTGGCGGCACTTATATTGTAGATAAAGATATGAACAAGTATAATCCCGGTTTAACAGATGAGGTATTAGGCAAAATTGAAAGACTGGATCAGGATAAACTGGAATTGCTTACAGAAAGCAATTCGGAAATATTTCAACCATTTATCCTTAGAAAAGAAAAAGGAAATGGAGACAGAACAGTAAATAGATTTGGACAGACACCAGAGATAAACCAGATGACCAATAATCTCAGCCTGGATTATTTATCTGCATTGATAAAGGATATAATAAGAGATTTACATAATAAAGATAACAATATATTGAAGTGCCTGTTCAAATCTTCCCGGCTTGATCATGGCAGTGAGTTTATCGAAATAATAAAAGACAGATTAAGGCACAGTATGCTGTTGCAGGGCAAAATACCCGGTAGTGATGATATCTATAAAAGCAGTTATTTCAAAGAAAATCCCGGCCTCCTTACTGAACAGGATAAGGTATATTCCCTTGCCGGTCCTGCTGTCAGGCAGCTGGAAAGGATGAGCGACCATGATATCAGGAAACTCTTTAAATGGGAATTGACCGGAGAAGGGATATTCCTGATTATATGTGGGAAAGAGGAATCAGAAGATGAAAACAGCGGAAAACAGGATGACAGCATAATCGAATATCACGGCTCTGATTCAAAGCAGAAGTTTGATAACAGTGAAGAAAGATTGAAACTGGAATGTAATGAACCCTCCAGGAACAGGATATACGGCT
The DNA here is from genome assembly GCA_012521855.1 of Halanaerobiaceae bacterium. Lineage (GTDB taxonomy): Bacteria > Bacillota > Halanaerobiia > Halanaerobiales > DTU029 > JAAYLO01. The sequence continues at coordinate 171 of JAAYLO010000109.1, read as the reverse complement.
CCTCAAGACAGGGGAGATATATTGAGGAACTGGATAATGAATATCTCCTCAAGGATGAAGATGCCTATCAGTTCAATAACAGCCAGGGAGCGGGTTTTGAGATACTCAGTGAGAATACATCACCTGAACGGAAAATAAAGATAGACGGCAGGGATATCAGTATAGAATATC
>JAAYLO010000108.1 GCA_012521855.1 Halanaerobiaceae bacterium | reverse complement strand
GATCATTTATAACAGGGACTGGGAAAACTGGCAGGAGATTATGTCTGATGTTGAAAGGACCGCTGAAGCTGGAGCAGATTCAGGAAACTTAATCAGGATCGAGAAAGACGGCAAATTGAGGGAAGTGGAAAGGGTTGTGACAAGGCCCCGTCCAGGACATGCTGATCTGGCTGCCGCTATGAAATACAATAGTGCTGATATTAGAAATATACTGGAAAGGGCCAGTGCCCGGGAGACTGCAGCAAGGGTTGCTGTTGGTGCAATAACTGATTGCCTGCTGGAGTATTTTGGGATTGAAATTATCAGTCATGTTATACAGATCGGAGAGATAAAGACATCTGTGAGTCCGGATCTTTCCTTTAAGGAGTTAAAAGAAAGGATTCTGGAGTCGGAACTAAATTGTTTTGACGGGGAAAAGGAAAAGGAAATGATGGCCTATATTGACAGGGTAAAGGCAGAAGGTGACAGCCTTGGCGGGGTAATTGAACTCAGGACAACACCGCTGCCTGTCGGCCTGGGAACTCATACACAGTGGGACAGGAGACTGGACGGCCTGATTGCCCGGGCCATTATGAGTATTCCTGCCATCAAGGGTGTGGAGATTGGGCCTGCATTTGACAATTCAGGAAAGAAAGGTTCCCAGGTCCATGATGAGATTTTTTATGATGAGGAGATTGGTTTTTATCGGAAGACCAACAGGGCCGGAGGGCTGGAAGGCGGGGTGACTAATGGTGAGCCAATAATCATCAGGGCAGCCATGAAACCAATCCCTACTCTTTATAAGCCATTGAATTCTGTTGATATAAGGACCAGAAAACCGGTAAAGGCAGGAGTTGAGCGTTCGGATATTACTGCTGTCCCTGCTGCAGGAATAGTTGCAGAAGCCATGCTCAGTTTTGTTCTGGCCCAGGCAATCCTTGAGAAGTTTGGCGGGGATAGTATTGAAGAAGTGATGGCAAATTATAATTCATATACCGGACTGAAGCTGGAGTGAATACATAAAGATTTTGAGGAAAAAGCAGGTGGGTAAGAGAGTGATTATCAGCTTGATTGGATTCATGGGAACAGGGAAAAGTGCTGTAGGAAAGGAACTGGCGGAAAGGCTGAACTATCAGCATCTTGATACAGACAGGGAGATTGAAAAGAGGACAGGCAGGAGTATTCCGGAGATATTTGAAAGAGAGGGAGAGGAGTATTTCAGGAAGCTGGAATCTGAGCTTCTCAAAGATATCCTTGAAGACAACGGTGAGATTGTCCTGTCAACAGGCGGAGGGATTGTACTGTCTCCCCTGAACAGGAAGCTCCTGAAAGAGAAAAGCATTCCTGTTTTGCTTGAAGCAGGGGCCCGGGAGATATATGAGAGGGTCAAAAATGATACTCACAGGCCCCTGCTCAGGGTCAGTGACCCGCTGGCTGAGATTGAGAACTTGCTGGCAGAAAGAAAGGAATATTATCATGAATTTAACCTTAGAATAAAGACAGACGGCCTGGAAATAGAGGAGATAGCAGAGGATATACTGGACAGATTGGAATTTCTGGATGAAGAGGGGATGAGGAAATGAGGAGGAAGGAAGGAAATCTTTTGAGGAAACTAAAGGTGGGTATCAAAGAAAAAAAGAGTGATTATGAAATAATTATTGGTGAAAATATAATAAAAAAGCTTAAAGATTATATTGAGCAGGTCTATAAGGGGAAAAAAGTCTTTCTCCTTTCTGACCAGAATGTAATGAGCCTTTACGGTGAGAAGATTACGGAAATACTGACAGATGCCCATTATGATTATACCACCTTTATTATCCCTCCGGGAGAGGGTTCAAAGAATTTTGACTTCTTATTAAAAGGATATGACCTTTTACTGAAAGAAGGTTTTGGAAGGAATAATCTGCTTCTGGCCCTGGGGGGAGGGGTTGTGGGTGATCTGGCAGGCTTTCTTGCAGCAACATTTATGCGGGGAATAGCTTTTGTGCAGATACCTACAAGCTTACTGGCCCAGGTTGACAGCAGTATTGGAGGGAAGACTGCTGTAAATCATCCCCTTGGCAAAAACCTGATAGGTGCATTTTATCAGCCGGAACTTGTCCTTATTGATACTTATTTTCTGAAAACACTTGACCGGAGAGAGCTGGTAAACGGCCTGGCGGAAATCATAAAATACGGTTTCATAGCTGACCGCGGTCTTTTGACCTATCTGGAAGAGAATAGAGAGGCTATCCTCAATTATGATACGGAAGCCCTGGGAGATATCATCTATACTTCCTGTAAGATCAAGGCAAAGGTGGTGGAGGAAGATGAGAAGGAAAAGGGAAAGCGGGCTATCCTGAATTTTGGTCATACTATCGGCCATGCTCTTGAGGCAGTGACAGATTATGAAAAATACCATCATGGTGAAGCTGTGGCGGTGGGAATGGCAGCTGCTGCTGAGATATCAAGGAAGCTGTCCTTAATCAGCAAAGAGGACCGGGATTATCTGGAGAAAATGATCGGTGATTATGGTTTGCCGGTAACTTTTCAATATGGTGAAAATAGCACTGAGGTCTATGAAAGGCTTTTTTATGATAAAAAGGCAAAAGACGGACAGCTGCGCTGGGTTTTGTTGAAAGAACCCGGAGAGGCATATATTGAAGAAGAGCTAAGTAAAGATATAATAATGGAGGTACTGGAGGGACTGAGATGATTGAAATTGCTGTTATTCACGGCCCCAATCTGAATATGCTGGGCAGAAGGGAGCCGGAGATATATGGTTCCAGAAGCCTTGAGGAATTGAATAAAGCCCTGCAAAAATATGCAGAGGGCCTGAAGATAAAAATCACTATCTTTCAAAGCAATCATGAGGGAGAAATTGTTGATTTTATCCATGAAGGCTACAACAGGTTTCAGGGAATTGTCATCAATCCCGGCGGCCTGACACACTATAGTATTGTTCTGAGG
>JAAYLO010000107.1 GCA_012521855.1 Halanaerobiaceae bacterium | reverse complement strand
CCCCATATACTGTATAGTCTCTCTTAATGGTATATGGGGCTCTTCTTTACCATCTCAGGTCGGGTTCACGGGCTGCTTTCACTTCATCAAGTTTTTTTACCGGTGTCAGTTGTGGAGCATTTTTGACCAATTCCGGCTTTTCTTTTATTTCCCGGGAAATAATTTTCATGGTTTCGACAAACTTATCCAGTGTTCTCAGGCTTTCTGTCTCTGTTGGTTCAACCATCATGGCCTCTTTTACTACCAGCGGAAAGTATATTGTCGGGGCATATTGGCCGTAATCCAGAAGCCTCTTGGCTATCTGGAGAGCAGGAATCCCCATTTCCTTCTGCTTAAGTCCGGATAGTACAAATTCATGCAGACTATCCTCCTGATATGGCAGCAAAAACTCATCTTTCAATTTCTCCTTCAGATAATTTGCATTAAGAACCGCATTTTCTGTACTTGCTTTCAGGCCTCCGGCACCTAAACACCTGATATAAGAATATGCCTTTAAAAGGACGGCATAATTACCATAGAAAGTATGTATTTTTCCAATAGAGTCTGGACGGTCATAATCCCAACAATACTCTGTCATCTCTCCGATCTTTCTCCTGGAAAGAACAGGAACCGGCAGATAGGGCTTCAAAAATTCCTTTACTCCCACTGGCCCGGAGCCCGGCCCGCCGCCACCGTGAGGAGTAGAAAAGGTTTTGTGCAGGTTAAAATGCATAACATCAAAATTCATGTCACCAGGTCTGGCATATCCCATGATGGCATTCATATTGGCTCCGTCATAATACAATAAACCGCCGGCCTGGTGGACAATCTCTGCAATTTTCATAATATCTTTTTCAAAAATACCCAGGGTGTTTGGATTAGTCAGCATTAATGCAGCAACATCTTCATTTACTATTTCCTTCAATTTTTCGATATCTACCATACCCTTAAGATTTGATTCAATTTCTATGACCTGGAATCCCGCCATGGCTGCGCTGGCTGGATTGGTTCCATGAGCAGAATCAGGGACAATTACTTTTGTTCTTTTCTCTCCCCTGGATTCAAAGTGTTTTTTTATTATCAATAATCCGGCAAATTCTCCATGAGCCCCTGATGCCGGCTGTAAGGTAACCTCATCCATTCCGCTTATTTCAGCAAGGTATTCTTTTAATCCATATAGTATTTCCAGTGACCCCTGAACCAGTTTTTCATCCTGATAAGGATGCAAAAATTTAAACCTGTCCAGATTGGCAATATCCTCATTAATCTTTGGATTGTATTTCATTGTACCGGATTCTAATGGATAAATACCTGTGTCAAGACCATAATTCTTCTGGGAAAGCAGTGTATAATGCCTGACAACATCTACTTCGCTGACTTCAGGAAACCGGGGCTCTTCTTTACGTAAATAATCCTCAGAAATATATTCTGATAGAGCCCTGTCCTTATCAGGCAGATCTATTTCCGGTAAAAGGCCAGTCTTTCTTCCTGGACTGCTATATTCAATTATTAAGGGTTCAGACATTAGAATACACCTCCAGGGCTTCAACAAAACTGTCCATGTCTTCCAGACTCTTCTTTTCAGTAACACAGACTAAAAGTCCGTCAATCTCATAACCAAATCTTTTTATATCTACACCGGCCAGAATTCCCTTTCCCTGCAAATCTTTTATTATCTTTTTACACTCAAGGGGAGTTTCCAGTAAAAACTCATGGAAATAATTATTCCCATTGAGCAGCTTAAAACCAGGTATATCAGCCAGTCTTTCACCCAGGTAATGGGCTTTCCTCAGGCAGTGTTCTGCTACTTTCCTTAAGCCCTCTTTTCCCATAACGGACAGATAGATCGTTGCTGCCAGTGCATTGAGGGCCTCGTTTGTACAGATATTGCTGGTAGCCTTTTCTCTTCTGATATGTTGTTCCCTGGCCTGTAAAGTTAAAACAAAGCCTTTATTTCCATCAAGATCTGTAGTCGCTCCTACTATCCTTCCCGGCATCTGCCTGATATACTCCATTTTACAGGCCATAAAGCCCAGATACGGTCCGCCATAGCTTACTGGATTTCCAAGACTCTGTCCTTCACCGACAACTATATCTGCATCCAGTTCACCCGGCGGGGTAAGTACAGCCAGTGCTATCGGATTTGCCACTACAGTCAAGAGTATCTTTTTATCCACGTTCATTAATTTTTTTATCTCCAGCAGATTCTCTATACTTCCGAAAAAATTCGGGTATTGTACTACTACGGCAGCTGTATCACCATCCAGTTCTTTTTCCAGTGTTTCCAGATCCAGAACTGTTCCCTTCTGAGGTATTTTAACAAATTCAAGATTCTGCTGTAGCCCGTAGGTTTCAGCTACTTTGCGATAAGCAGGATGAACAGTATCAGGCATAATGATTTTTCTCCGCCTGCTTATCCTGCCAGCCATATTAACTGCCTCTCCGACTGCTGAACCGCCGTCAAGGAGCGAAGCATTTGCCGCTTCCATGGCAGTCAGCTCACAGATCATACTCTGGTATTCATAAATAACCTGCAGGGTTCCCTGGCTCAACTCAGCCTGATATGGTGTATATGCTGTATAATATTCTGAACGGGAGATAAGGTGTTGAATTATGGCTGGTATAAAATGGTCATATGCCCCTGCACCAAGAAAACAGTTGAACTCTTCTATACTTCTATTTCTGGAAGCCAGTTTCTTCATCTCCCTGGACAATTCCAATTCAGACATGCCCTCAGGTAAATTCAGATTTTTTTTTAAGAGGACCTCTTCAGGTAATGCCCGGAAAAGGTCCTCCATTTTTTCCAAACCAAGAACTTCAAGCATCAAGCTCTTTTCCAGTTCTGTGTTTGATATATAATCCATTTTTAATCAACTTCCTCCAGAAACCTTTCATATTCTTCATGATTCATCAGGGATTCCAATTCATCTTCATCTGTAATTTTAATTTTTATTAACCAGCCTCCATCATAAGGCTCTTCATTAATTAGCTCTGGTTGGTCAAAGAGCTCTTCATTTATTGCTATTACCTTTCCTCCTACAGGAATATATACATCAGCTACTGCTTTTACAGATTCTACAACCCCAAAAGAATCAAACTGCTCAAATTCTTCCCCGACTTCAGGTAACTCAACAAATACAACATCTCCCATCTCTTCCTGGGCATATTCTGTTATTCCAATAGTAGCTTCATCTCCGTCAACTGCCAGCCATTCATGATTCTCTGTATAAAATAAATCTTTTGGTAAATCCATATAAAAACCCCTTTCTTCAAATTTTTTTGTATTTTATATTTATAAATTCTAAAACATTTTAAACAAAAGGTGTTTTTACAATTACAGCTTTTACAGCCTTATTTCGTATTATTATATCTATTTTTTTGTCAATTTCTGAGTATTCTTTATCAACATAAGCAAGACCTATACTTCCTTCCAGAATTGGTGAATACCCTCCACTACTAACCTCCCCTATAATCTTATCTTTATCCATAATTTTATAGCCTTTTCTGGCCATTCCCCTGTCAATTAACTTAAAACCAATTAATTTCTGCCTGTAACCATTTTTCTGATAATCCAGCAGACACTCCTTTCCTATAAAGTCATCTTTTGAAAAATCAACTGTCCAGGATAAACCAGCCTCCAGGGGATGCCTTTTTTCGTCAATATCATTACCATAAAGACAGTATTTTTTTTCTAAACGTAGTGTATCCCTGGCTCCCAGTCCGGCAGGCAGCAGATTGTATTTCTCACCTGCCTTCATCAGCTCCTTCCACAGGAAGACAGCCTCATCCGGAAAACAATACAACTCATACCCCAATTCGCCAGTATATCCTGTTCTGGAAATAATAAGTTCTATTCCGGCAACTCTTCCCTTTAAAAAGTGGTAATATTTGAGTTCTTCCAGCTGAGGATTAGAAATTTCTTTAAGTATAGCCAGGGATTCCGGTCCCTGTAGTGCAATCAGGGCATATTGCCCAGAAATATCTTCCAGTTCAAGATCCCCTGATATATGCTTTTTTATCCATTGATAATCCTTTTCAATGTTAGCAGCATTTACAACCATCATATACTCTTCCGCAGACAGGCGGTATATAAGCAGGTCATCAATTATTCCCCCATCTTCATTACACATAGGGGTATAAAGGACCTGTCCCGTTTCCAGTCTTGCCACATTGTTTGTAACCAGTAATTGCAAATTATCCAGGGCATCTCTTCCTTTAAAAAGGAATTCTCCCATATGTGAAGCATCAAATAAACCGGCTGAATTTCTAACTGCAAGATGCTCATTAATAATACCAGAATACTGCAGGGGCATCTCCCAACTGGCAAAATCAATCATCCTGGCTCCTGCTTCTATATGTACTTTATGTAAAGGCGTTTTTTTCAGCTTAATCACCTCCATCTAAACAACTATTTTATAAGCAGATCTTTTATTTATGAGGTTTATCTATAAAGCCCGGTATTATTTATTTTATATATTTCTAAGTGAATTTAAAATATCCTTCCTCTAATAAAAAAATTATCTTTTTCTTATTTTAAAATATATTAACAAATAGAAAAAGGTAATAATTATACTGATTCCCCCGAATAAGGGATACATCTTATTAACCAGTTCAGTAAACCCAGAAGGTAACAAAGGCAAAACCAGAAGAAGCCCGGGTATCAGACATCTTTCATAACTGATATTGAGTAAAGAGGCAAATCGTTTAGTAAAAGCATAATAATTGGTAAGTGCTGTAGTAATCATGGCAAAATAAAGAGCAAAGATATAGGAAAGATACCCGCCCTTTCCTGTGTTTTTTGCAAGATAAAGAAGGGGTATTTCCTGAACGGGAATGTCCCGGTAAAAAAAAATAAGCCCCAGATAAATTATTATAATAAGTATACTCAAAATTATACCGCCTATTACCCCGCCTATCAAGATATTTTTTTCTTTTTCTGTAGAAACTATATTAGTCATTGCAGCCACTGCCATAATAAGATTATAAGCACCATATTTCAGGCCGTCCTCCAGCCACCCTGTTCCGTCTCCTTCAGCTATACCTGCATTATACCAGGTCCTCCCGGCCGGATTTTCATTAATAATTGTAAAAACAACTATGTATATGGTTATTATAATCAAAAATGGAATCATTATAGAGTTAACTGTAAAAATACCCTTCAAATCCTGTTTCATGACTATCAAGATAAAGCTGATTGTCATACCTGCTCCGGCAAAATAAGGGAGCCCCAGAAAATTGGAGAACAGGGTACCGGAACCAGCTGTCATAACAGAAACACTTCCCAGGAGAAAACAGCTGAATATAATATCCAGCAAATGAGCTAAAGATACAGGTAAATTATTATAAAAAAACTCCTGGTAATTCTCTATATGGCTTTTTTTTGTCATAATAAAGAAAACAGGTGCCAGGATAATAAAATAAACAGCTATAATAAAAATACTACAAATACCCCATTCCTGGTGCCTGGCAATAAAATACCAGATTTCCTGTCCTGAAGCAAAACCAGCTCCTATTACCGCTCCAATATAAACAAAAGCCAGGCCCAATACTCGTTTTATTCCCATGATTACCCTCCTCACTAATAAATATTTATGCTTCCTGGGAGGTATAAATTAATGAATTATTGCTGATAATAAGTCATATATATTATTCATAGAGCCATATATAGAGAGCATGGAGGGTAAAAATGCTTTTCGAGAAAAGAAGAATACACATTGATAATAAAAACGCCCCGGAATTGCTTTATCCCATAATATCAAAGGATATTCTCTCTCTGGGCTTCAATAATCACAGAGAATTGATTATTTTATGTATTGGTACAGACCGTTCAACAGGAGACTCACTTGGCCCGCTTACAGGGACCCTTTTAAGCAAATATGACACATTACCGGCAATCATTATCGGCAATATACATAGTCCTGTCCATGCCAGTAATCTGGAAGAAATAATTAATGCTATTGAAAATAAATACCGGGACCCCTTTATAATTGCTGTTGATGCAGGATTGGGAAAACAAAATAGTGTTGGGTATATTGACGTAAAAAAAGGCCCCCTGAAACCGGGGACCGGTGTTAACAAAAAGCTTCCTGAAATTGGGGATATGCATATCACAGGACTTGCTAATGTAGGAGGTTATATTGAGTATCTGATACTACAGAGTACCAGGCTCAGTATGGTTATCAAGATGGGAGAAATAATTGCTTCTGCACTAAATCTCTCAATAAACCATGTAATGGGTAGTCTATCCAATGAATTTACTGCTATTGACTAACTCTCTTTGTCTGCAGCTGCTTCCTCCTGAGAAAGATCAATATCTATATAATTCTCATCTTCAAGAGGCTTTGTTGAACCGATAAAAACGGCTCCCTCTTCAATTTTTAAGGATTTTGTTCTAATATCACCAGTAAGTTTTCCACTGGGCAATATCTCTATCTTTTCCAGTGCACATATATCTCCGGTAACAGTGCCGGCAATTATAACCTTTCTTGCTTCTATCTTTGTCTCCAGTACTCCACTTTCCCCTATATAAAGATCACCTTCTGATTTAATATATCCTTTTACTCTGCCCTCAACCCTCAGGGATCCCTTTGTGAAAATATCTCCTTCCACCTTTGTTCCAATTCCAAGAATGGTTTCCACTTTACTTCTTTCCTCATAAAGCTTTTTCTCTTTTCTCTTTTTCCCCAAAGCAAACTACCTCCCTATATAATTCCGCGGGTTCTGTGGAATATTATTTATCCGTACTTCATAATGCAAATGCGGACCGCTGCTTCTGCCTGAATTGCCACTGAGAGCAATTACATCACCACGTGATACCTTCTGCCCTTTTTTCACCTTTGCCTTATTTAAGTGGGCATAACGTGTCTCATATCCATAACCGTGATCAATAATTACCATCAACCCGTAGCTGCCTTTTTTACCAACAAATTTTACTACTCCATCAGCGGTCGCAATAACAGGGGTGTTATACCAGATAGCTATATCCAATCCCTCATGCAATGCCTGTTTCCCTGTAAAAGGATCCTTTCTCCAGCCAAAATTTGAAGATATATAACTATCACCCTTATCTGCTAAAGGCCAGATTGAAGGTGTTGCTGCCATTAGCGCATTATATTCCTTTACTGAACTCTCCAGATTACTTAATTCCTCCCTGCGGCCTGGCAGTTCCCTTTTTATTTGATCAAGGTTCTCTTTTGCCTTATCAATTGCCTCCCAGGAGGGATGATAAAACAGCATATCTCCTCCGCCAATCGGTAACCTTGCAGGAAGCACCTGGCTGTTGCTAATGTCGGTATGAAGCTCCAGAGAAATACTCTCTGCTTCCTTTTCTTCTGTTTCAATCATGCCTATCATACCTTTTATTTCTTCCTTATGTTCCTGTAATTCATTCAAATAACCTATCAATTCTTCTGTTTCCTGCGCCAGAATGTATAGTTCTGCTCTCAACTTTTCATTTTCTGCTCTGGCAATTTTCAACTCTTCTGCTGCATCAGCCAGATCTAAAAACATTGTATAATAATAATTATAAAGATATGATAGCGTTATTACAGTTATAATAATCAACAAGGATATTGTTATCGGGAAGATACGTTTAATCCTTAAATTTTTAATTCTCTTTTCCGGTGATGGTATTACTGTAATAGATAATTCTTCAAAAAAATATCTCCTTATTTTTTCCAGACTGCTCATTAATTCAGAAATACACCTCCTTCCCTTAACAAATCATCTCCGAATTATCAAAATTATGACTATACAAAGTATAACTATACTTTGTATAGCTATGCTTTCTTATTCTTTACAAAGTATTACAAAGTTTTGTATATATTATATTCGTTATTTTTTAATAAAGTCCTTTAGGT
>JAAYLO010000106.1 GCA_012521855.1 Halanaerobiaceae bacterium | reverse complement strand
TCTAAAGAGACATATAGTAGTATGTGGAGGGATCATTTATGAAATTACGGATTATTAAGCTCAATTTCCGGAGAGTATTGTTCTTTTTCTTTGCATTATTGATTATATTATTTTTCATAATAAATAAAACTATAAGCCCACTGTTCTTAAATCTGGCTGAGGTTGAGGTACATAAAATTATCAATAAGTCAATAAACCAGGCGGTGAGGGAAGAGGCTGAAAAAATAGATTACCGGGATATGATGAAATATATGTTTAATGAACAGGGAGATATCATAATGATGCAGCCTGATACCCGTTATATAAATCAATTTACCAGCCGGGTCTCTCTGGCAGTAGAAAGGAAGCTGGAGGAACTGGGCAGGGAGCATGTCACAATCCCCTTTAGTAGAATTATGGGTATTGAGATCCTGGGAGGATACGGTCCGGATCTAAAAATCAGGATAGTACCTGCCGGTTATTCTATACCTCCACAACTGGAAGACAGTTTTTCATCAGCTGGGATCAATCAGACCAGACATAAAATTTATTTAAAATTATCAGCAAAGTTTAAGTTAATAATCCCTTTTTGCAGTAAGGACATAGATGTTACTGCTGATATTCCGGTTACAGAGGTTGTAATTGTGGGCCAGGTCCCTGAAGTCTATGTAGGAATTAATCAATAGAAGGATAAATATTTTCAACTTCTCCGGTTATAATAAATACTGAAAGCAGTTTAGATGCAGTATAGATACAGAAGACTAAAATATCCAGGGCAGGAGGTATGCTGATGAAAAAGGATGGGTTCTTGACCGGTTTAGTCCTGGGAGGAATGTTGGGGCTTACATTCTCTCTACTTATGATAAATGTATCTAAACCCGGAAAAAAGGAACAGGGCACTGAGGATCAGAAGAAAAAGGCGGAAAAGATTCCGCAGGTCCGGAAAGTTGCTGATAAGGGGCAAAGGCCCGCTGAAAATTCGGAAGAAACAGCTGAAAAGGAGAAGAACAATGAAGAAGAAACCAGAAATACCGAAAGGGAGAAGATGAAAAAAGCTGAAAAAGAGGGTTCTTCTTTCGGGGAAGATATTGTTTCAAAACTTAATTTCAGCAGAAAAATAACCCAATTAGAGGAAGCTTTAAAAAAGCTCAGGGAAGAAAATGTTTAGCCTGAAGGAAAGAGAGATAAAAACGGGAATTATGCTCCTTATGGCAGGGGGCATAATTTATTTTTTGTTCAGTCTCGGAACAGTACTTATACCATTCCTTGCCGGTATCATTCTGGCTTATCTTCTTTATCCGCTCCTGGATTTTTTAAGGAAAAGGAATATTTCAAAAAGCAGTTCCCTTTATATTATATCCATCCTTTTCCTGGTTACAATTATAGCCTTTTCTGTACTGGTGGTTCCTGTATTTTTGAATGAACTGGAACTTTTAACGAAAAATATTCCTGAATACATCAGGACTGCAGATAAATATATCGATTTTTTAAATAGTGAATACCGCCGTATCAATATGCCTGCTGCAGTCAAGGAAGTGATAGATAGAACCCTTAAGCGGGTTGAAGAACAGCTGATAACTTTTATGGAAGGGATTACAGAAAGGCTGATAAACTCCCTGGGAATATTGTTCAGCCTCATGATCGCCCCCTTTATTACCTATTATATCCTGGTTGACCTGGATAAGCTTAAAAAGGGGGTCATCCGGTATATCCCTGCCGGTAAAAGGAGGCTGATACTTTCGGTTTCAAAAGAGATCAATAGTATTTTTTCCGGTTATCTCAGGGGCCAGTTCTGGGTCAGTATTATTGTTGGAATTATGAGCAGTATCGGTCTTTTTATCTTTCAGATCCGTTTTTACATTCTCCTGGGTTTTTTTGCCGGTATATTCAACATGATACCATTCACAGGACCGGTTATAGGCAGTATTCCTGCAGTTATTATTACTTTATTATCAACTCCTGAGAAAACCATCAGTGTCATTATCATGTTTTTCGTGATACAGCAGCTAGAGAGCAGTTTCATCAGTCCGCGTATAATAAGCGGGAAAGTAGGCCTTCATCCCCTGGTAGTTATTTTTTCTCTCCTTACTGGTGCTGAAATTATGGGAATCTGGGGTATGTTACTGGCAGTGCCTGCTGCAGGGTGTATAAAAGTTTTTGCAGAGTTATTCATGAAAAACAAGCTTTCTTAAAAATGATAAAAGGAACTTTTGAAGAATTGACAAAAGCTTCTCTTTCCTGTATCATTTAGATAAATAATGCTCTTTAAGGATCAGATAAAATAGCAGGATGACAAATAATATAAAGAGTGGAGATATTTTTTTATTGATAATAATGGAAATTACAGGGGGTAGTATTTGTAATGGTAATGACAGGAGATGAATTGCGGAAGGCATATCTTGATTTTTTTGAGAGCAAAGGGCATCTGGTTCTGCCCAGTGCACCACTCATCCCGCAGAATGATCCCAGTATTTTGTGGATTAATGCAGGCATGGCTCCTTTTAAACCTTATTTTATCGGGCTTGAAAAACCGCCCAGGAGGAGGATTGCTACCAGCCAGAAATGTATCAGGACAAATGATATAGATAATGTGGGGAAAACTGACAGGCACCATACATTTTTTGAGATGCTGGGTAATTTCTCTTTCGGTGATTATTTTAAAGAAGAAGCCATAAGCTGGGCCTGGGAGTTTGTTACAGAGGTATTGAAACTGGATAAAGAGAGATTGTGGATTACGGTATTTAAGGATGATGATGAGGCCTTTGACATCTGGCACAAACTGATAGGAGTTCCGGAAGAGAGAATACTCCGGAGAGGGAAAGAGGATAATTTCTGGGAGATAGGAACAGGCCCCTGTGGTCCCTGTTCAGAGATACATTATGACCGTGGCATCGAATATGGAGACAGTGAAGAAGATGTTGTGGGGGGTGAAGGAGACCGCTTTCTGGAGATCTGGAATCTGGTCTTTACCCAGTTTGACAGGACAGAAGACGGGGAATATCTCCCTTTGCCGCAAAAAAACATAGATACAGGAATGGGCCTTGAAAGGGTTGCGTCTATCTTGCAGGGTGTTGACTCAAATTTTGAAACAGACCTTTTTAAACCCCTGCTTGATTTCATTGCTGAAGACAGTGGTATAGGATATACAAAGGATTCTGAAACCCGGACTGCCTTCAGGGTAATGGCAGACCACAGCCGGGGAGCAACCATGGCTATCTTTGACGGGGCTTTACCGGGAAATGAAGGCCGGGGATATGTGATCAGGCGTATTCTCCGCCGGGCAATACGTTATGCCCGTAAGCTCGGCTATGGTGAACCTGTCATCTACAGGATGGTACCGGTAGTGGTGGAGACACTGCAGGGGGCTTATCCTGAACTTAAAGAAAAAACGGCCTATATCCAGGAAATAATCAGGGGAGAAGAAGAGCGTTTTCTTAGTACCCTTGACCAGGGTTTGAATATAATCCATGAAATGATAGAAAAATTGAAAAAAAGCGGAGAAAAAGTTCTCTCCGGCAGGGATGCCTTCAGACTCTATGATACCTATGGTTTTCCCTTTGACCTTACAAAAGAAGTCCTTGCAGAAGAAGGATTTCTTCTTGATGAAATAAGCTTTGGCGAGGAGATGGAAAAACAGAGGGAGCGGGCCAGAAAGGCCCGGGAAGAAGTAGGTTTCAGCGGCTCTGAAACAGAAAAGATTGTGACTGATCTTTTAAAGGATATAGAAGTAGAGTTTACAGGTTATGACAGGCTTTCTGACCAGGGTGAGATTCTTGCCATAATAATTGATGGAAAAGAAAAGGATATTGTCCGGAGCGGTGAGAAGGCGGAACTGGTCCTGAAACGTACTCCCTTTTATGCTGAAAGCGGCGGCCAGATAGGTGATAAGGGGATACTGAGTTCGGGTGCTGACAATGTTGCCAGGGTTTGTGATACCAGAAACATGGCCGGTATTATTGTTCATCTTATAGAAATGGAAGCAGGAGAGCTCAGGAAAGGAGATGTGGTACGGGCAGATGTATTTACGGACAAAAGAAAAGCTACAGCCCGCAACCATTCTGCTACCCACCTCCTCCACAAAGCACTGAAAGAGGTTCTGGGTGAACATGTTAATCAGGCCGGTTCACTGGTGGAGCCTGAACGTTTGAGGTTTGATTTCAATTACTCCAGAGCCCTGAACAATGAAGAACTGCGACTTGTTGAAGAAAAGGTAAACAGGGCTGTTCTGGCTAATTTACCTGTCAAGACTATAATAACAGATATGGAAAAAGCAAAGGAACTCGGTGCCATAGCGCTATTTGGTGAAAAATATGCTGATGAAGTCAGGGTAGTAATGATGGGGGATTACAGCATGGAATTGTGCGGGGGAACCCATGTCCAGGCTACCGGAGAGATCGGGAGTTTCAAAATACTGAGTGAATCCAGCAGTGCTGCCGGTGTCCGCCGTATTGAGGCCATTACCGGAGAAAATGTGCTGAATTATCTTAATACAGGAGAAAAGATGATCAGAGAAGCAGCTGAACTGTTGAAGACTACTCCAGACAATCTCCTGGAGAAGATCGCTTCTCTCCTCAAGCTGGAAAAGGAACAGGAAAAAATTATCAGTGCCCTGAAAGACAAACTGGCAGGTTCCACAATAGACGGGCTTCCGGAAAAGGCGAGGGAAATAAATGGTGTCAGGCTCTTAACAGCACAATTTGAGGGTCTTGATAATGAGGGATTATTAAAACTCTCAGACCAGCTGAAGCAAAAGATAGATTCAGGAATAGTGGTCCTTGCTTCCAGGCTGAATGGAAAGGCTCTCTTTGTAGCTACAGTGAGCAAAGACCTTATCCAGAAAGGCTATAATGCAGGTAAGATTGTCGGGGCCGCTGCCAGGATAACCGGAGGCGGGGGCGG
>JAAYLO010000011.1 GCA_012521855.1 Halanaerobiaceae bacterium | reverse complement strand
TCTGAGGCCTATCCCTGATGTCTTTTCAGGGTCACCGATAACTATCCCCCTGCTCCCTTTCCTGTAAATACTTTATAATATCTTTTATTTACTCCACCGGGATGAGGAGTTCCTGTCCAGGATAGATCAGATCGAGATCTTCTATATCATTCAGTTCTGCTATTTCTTCCATATCAAGCTTGAAATTATAGGCGATTACAGACAGGACATCTCCACTTTTTACTGTATAGTAATAATGGTCCCCTTTCTTTTCCAGCATGAGTATCCTGCCCTCAACTTTTGGTTTAACTTTCCCCCTGCTGGATATATAATTGATTACGATCTCCTCCATACTCCCTGCTTCCCGAATTACAGGACTTTCTGCAAACATTGTATACTCATCTCCGCCTGCAGCCATAAAGTCATTTGTCGCAACTTTATATAATTTTTCCGGATCCAGTGCTGTTCCACCGACCTTTACTTCCACAATCCTTTCACCTGCAGATGCTGCGGGTTCAAATACAAAACTCATCCCTGCAACCTGTGGAAAGATACCTGCAGTATCAGGATAGGCAGAAACACCATGTTCCAGTGCTTCGAGCAGCAATTCTCCGCTCATTTCCTTTACTACCACATAGTTGCCAAAAGGCAGTACACTTATGATATCCCCCTTTTGTATCTCACCCTTTTCTATTGATGAACGTATCCCGCCTCCATTAATCATCACACAATCTGCCTCAACATCGACCAGGATAGCATCAGTTATCAGATTGCCAAGATTGGTTTCCTGTGTCCTGACCTGTCCTCTTTCCCCGTCAAGGAAGACCTCTGTTTCACCAAGTACTACAGACAATTCCTGTGCATTCTTTTCTTTGATCTCTTCAATGAGCTGCAGCACTTCCTGGCCTTCGGGAAATTCCCCGGCCTTTTCCTGGTCTATCAATTCTGCTTTTTTATCTATAACCCTGCCGTCTTCAAATGTAATCCGTACAATTCCCAGGTTCTTGTCATATTCACCGGCCATCACGATCAATGTATCATCAACCAGCAGGCCTGCCGGAAGGGCATCATGGCTGTGCCCGTCCACAATCAGGTCAATACCCTTTACCTTCTCTGCCAGCATCTTACTTGTATACTGGCTGTCCCCGCTTATACCTAGATGGGTCAGGGCAATGATAAGATCTGTTTTGTCTTTCAGTTCCTCTACCATCTCCCGGGCGCTTTCAACCGGGTCTTCAAATACCAGGCCCCTGACATTATCAGGATGTGTCTTATAGGCTGTCTCCGGTGTCGACAGGCCGAAAATCCCCACCCTGACTCCTGACAATTCCTTGATTATGTAAGGTGTAAATAATCTCCTGCCCTCTTTTTTTACATTGGCACTGATTATTGGGAAATCAGTTATTTTGTCCAGTTCCAGCAGTCTCTCCTGACCGTAGTTGAAGTCATGATTCCCCGGGACCAGAGCATCATAGCGGATGAGGTTCAATATCCTGGCAATACTCTCTCCCCTGGCCAGATTGGCAATAACCTGGCCATGGAAGGTATCACCTGCATCGAGGACCAGTACATTTTCTTCCTCAGACCGGTATTTATTTACCAGGCCTGCCAGCCTGGCAAAACCCATCCCCTCACCGGCTTCAACCCTGCTGTGTGTGTCATTGCTGTGTAAAACAATGATTTCAACACTGTCACAGTATACCAGAACAGATGATATAAAGAGCAGTAAAATGATCAAAACTGAAGAAAACTTCCTTTTCACGAGTCTCCCCCCATTTTTTACATATTATTTATAATTTTATTCTATGTCATATCAATAATTCCTCTTTCCAATGAAAAAAGAATGTAATATTTCTCCATTGTCAATATTGAAGATCCTGATCTCCCCTCCTTCAATCACTGCCATGGTGGGTACGGCAGGCTCCTGTTTGGGAAGGGAAATACTCCCCGGGTTGAGGAGGATAAGACCGGCTCTTTCTTCCAACAGGGGGTGATGAGTATGGCCAAAGACAAGGAGACGAGCCCCGAACCTTTTCGCAAAGTCAACCCTCTCCTCCAGGGTCTCATGCTGGTCCCCGTGATAAAGGACGATCCTGAAACCATCATTTTCATAGACTGCATACCTCGGCAGGGGATATGGCAGAACCAAGCTGTCCACAGCTGCATCAACATTGCCCTGTACTGCCAGAAAATTATATCTTTCCCCTGTCCCTTCATTTATCCTGCTGACAAGGCCGGAGGTATCATAGCCCTCCGGCAGGGGGTTCCGGGAACCATGATAGAGGATATCCCCTGCATGCAGGACCAGATCGTTACCTGTAAAATATTTCTCTGCTTTCTCCCAGGCAGAAAGACTGCCGTGTGAATCACTCAGTACTGCTATGTTCATTATCTGTACTCCTCTCAAAAGTGATAAGACATACCTGCTGTCAGGGCTTTTATTGTGTCATGATTTTCAACCAGGAATATCTGCCCGCTGATAGTAAGATCAATATTGCCGGGCAGGGTGTTCTGGTAAACGGGACTGACAGCCCCTCTGCTGCCATCCAGATTTGCCATTGCTATCAGGCTGAATGATGAAAAATCATCAATGGGATAATGAAAACTGCCGGAAAGGAGCTCCAGTCTCTTCCCCCCGCTATTCATCATCATATATTCCCTGCCCGCTAATATAGCGAGATTACTGTTATCCAGCCTGAGGTATTCCAGCTGGAGACTGACCTTTGTAAAATAATCGGGATTATAACTGTAGTCCAGCCCCAGGAGGTAGCTGTCAGTGCTTTCCACAAGATCATCAAAATAATGCCCGTATGATGCATAAACACCTGCCTTCCCGAAATCCCCTTTCAGGGTGAAAGCAGCTCTCCTCCCGGGAAGCAGGGGATTCCAGCTTTCTTCCGCTTCCTGGACATAATTCAGGGTCAGGTCATAACCCTTTACCCCCATTCTCCCCCTGAGTCCGTATTTCATTGCCCTGGAATCAGTTGAAAAACCGTCAGGCCAGGAAAGGACCATGCTTAGGCCCGAATTCCAGTTCAGGGGGATATACAGCTCCAGGGCATCTGTATACCTGCTCCTGCTCTCTTCCTCCATGGCCGTTGCCCCCAGGGTATAATCCACCGGAGTCAGTAATGAACCGAAAGGCCAGGAGACCGGCTGTCTGCCGATAGTGAGATTGAAGTTTTCAAACCTATGCCTGAGATACAGCTTCTTTGCAAAATAGGAGGCCTCTTTTTCTCCCAGCATATCCTGCAGGGGGTTATCGATCCTGAAGGCATAATTTACTTCATTCCCCCATATCTCTGGAAGGAAAAGCTCCAGATCCAGGCTCTCATGGACCTCACTGTCAAATGTTCCCCCATTCCAGATTCCTGTCAGGAAAATCCCATACTCTCCTCCTGCTTCCAGTGCGTGAAGCTGTATGGATATGGGGAGTATCAGGAATAGAACAAGGAAGGGTATTAATACTTTTCCCATCTCTTTCACCTCTCTGGTTTATTGCAGTTTTTCCAGGGTAAATGTGTTTTCAGCTATTTCAGGATTGAATTCAATGCTCTTGATGATGACCTCTGTACTGCTATCTTTCCTCAATCTGTTTTCCATGATGGTCCTCACTGGATACCAGCGGCCTTCTATCTCTTCAAGTTCCAGTACCTTCATCTCTTTCAGCAGACGTCCGCTCTGGGCATAGTATTCTTCCTTCAGGCCGGCAAAATGCTCCTTGTCGATCCAGGATTTTCTCCGGTAATATGAAACATCCTTCCCTTCCCGGGCAATTCCCTCCAGGACATAACAGATACGTCCATCCAGCTCCTCTTCACCGATGAGTTCAAAGTCATAGAGATCAGTCAGTTTATCGGATTCCATCACATCACGGTAAGAAAAATCACTGCCCATCATCCCTTCACTGAGCATGTGGCCGGAGATCTTGACCAGTTCCTCTGCCTCAGGGAAGAACATCCAGAGCTCATCAC
>JAAYLO010000105.1 GCA_012521855.1 Halanaerobiaceae bacterium | reverse complement strand
GGCTTGAACCGTATCTCACATATTTCCTGACCATATCTGAAGCTGTATCCCCCTCAGGGTGAGTAGTCATTATTAGTCTTACGGCATATTCCATCAGCTTATCTGCTACAGGGATATCCCTGATGAGTTCCTGAATTTTTTTTAACTCTTCCTCATTGATTACTTTCCTGATTTCTACAGCATTATTACCGGTTGTCCTCACAAGAATCTCTTTTAGTTCAGCAGGCTCTGGATATTCTGCCTTCAGTTTGAAGAAAAAGCGGTCTACCTGTGCTTCCGGCAGGGGATAGGTTCCTTCCATCTCTAGCGGGTTTTGGGTTGCCATTACAAAAAACGGTTCCTTTAATTCATATGTATTGCCTGCTGCCGTGATTTTTCTTTCCTGCATAGCCTCCAGTAATGCTGACTGGGTTTTGGGGGTTGCCCTGTTTATTTCATCAGCCAGTACCAGCTGGGCAAAAAGGGGGCCTTCCCTGAATTCAAAATACCTGCTGCCATCACTGCTTTCCATCAAAATATTGGTTCCTATTATGTCCGCAGGCATCAGGTCAGGTGTAAACTGAATCCTGGCATAATCCAGATCCAGAATCTCTCCCAGTGTTTTTACCAGCAATGTCTTTCCCAACCCTGGCACACCTTCAAGTAATACATTACCATTACACAGTATGGCAATCAAAATATTCTCAATCAGTGTCTGATGTCCGACAATAGCTTTCTGTATTTCTTCCCTTATTTCTGACAATAGACTGTAATATTCATTAATCCGGCCTAAATCCGTTTTTTCCATAAATATCCTCCTTATTCCTTGATTATTCTCTTGAAATATTCCCTGGCCAGTTCCTTATAAACTGCCGGTATTCCCGGATCATCCAGGGAATTTATCATAAAATTCCTGTAGCTTATTAAGTCCTTCATGCTAATATCCTGCTCATCCCCCTCAAGATCAGGCCTCATTAGCTCTGCTATATAAGAATTCGCATTAATATTGTTGATTACCGGTTCTAATTTGATTTTACTGTATTCTTTCTGAGTGTCCCTGAATCTCTCATCCTGTACTGATGATACAGTTCTTTCATCTGCATTCCTGCCCGCAGTATCTCTCTCTCCATCTGCCAAATTTGAGTCTTTATACTCAGTATTATCTATATTCTCTTTCTCCAGCCCGTCCTTTGCCCCGGGATTATCATCATCTGATGGAGAAACAGCTCCCCGGGACCTTTGATCATTTTCTCCTGTATCATTTTTTCTTCCGGTTCCTGATATATTGTGCTTCTCCTCCTCTTTTTCATCTGTTGAAAAATCTTCACTCCCCAGCATATTATTTTCTTCACCCATTTCCAGATCCCCCAAATTCCCTCCTGCTTCTTCCATCTCATCACTTCTATATTTCAATTTAGCCGCCTGTATGTCAAATTCCAACTGACTGAGCTCAAAAAACTTTTGCCTGTATTCTTCAGGGATATCCTGTGTTCCAGAAGATACTTTATCCTTTTCTTCTTTACTGGCAGTATTCTCATTTCCCTCTACAGAAACTACTGTACTTTTATTCAGAAACTCCCTCTGGTTATTAGCGCTGAAATCCATCCAGATGGAAAGAAAGAGTAAACATATTAATATTACTGCCATTATTCTTATTTCTCTTTCTGCCTTTACCCTGAACAGCCCCCGCGTTTTCCTTTCATCAACTGCCTTTGCCAGTCTCTCTTTTATAAATGGCAAAAATATATTGCCTTTATCTTTCCGGACATATTCCTGATAGGTAATCAGCATTTCCTCAAGATTCAGGAAACTGTCTGCCCTGGATAGAATTTGAGGGATATTTACCGGCAGAAAAAAACCCAGGAAAGCCCCCGCCAAGGCGGGAAAAACTAATACAGAAACTGCTTTGTAATCTAAAAGTATAATAATTCTCAAAAGATATAACAGGAACAATATAATTACTCCTATCAGTAATCCTGCAATCAAACCTTTAACTGCCCTCTTTTTCCTGTATTCCCTGATTATTCTGGCAATGAATTTTTCGATCCTGATTTCTGCATCCATTTCATTCAACTCCTGTCCTCTTTGTTTTTTCTGCTTATCCAGAACAGAAGAATAAGAAATATAAACCCGGAAAAGATGAAGCAAATATTAATAGAAATACTCATGATATCCAGCCTGCTGTTAATAATTGATGATAAAATCATAGTACAGGCCCAGGCAATCTTCAAAAAAGCGGAGATCTTCCTTCTCCTTGATTTTCGAAACCAGGCTTTTAGAGAAAAACCCAGCCAGGTGAAACTGATCCCGCTGATGAGTATTTCAGGAAAATAGCCATATAGTTCTCTAAAACTCAGGCTTCCCGTTGCTGCAGCCAAAATAGCCAGAGGAAGATATGTAAAGATGATGATAATAATTATCAAAACAAAGCTAAGGGTCTTTATAAAATATTCAGCTACTGAATCCCTTTCTTCCCCGAAATCTATCCTTATGCCGTCTGTCAGATACAGGCAGATGGAAGAAAGCCCGAAGATGAGGGTCATAATGAATAGCCGGCCGATCAAAAAGGGTTCAATAGAATAATAGCTATTGAAAGGTAAATAAAAGATAAATAAGAGGATTATAATTGCCAGTAATATGATATTCATTTTCCAGAAGAAACCGCTTTTCAAAAGAATCCTCAATTCTCTGGCCATATCCTTAATTATCTCAATAATCATGGCTATTCCTTCCTTAAAATATTCATTTGCTTTAGATCAACTGAAGTTTTTAAGAAGGCAAGAAATTCTCTATTGACTGATTCTCCGGTATTGACTGCCTCAAAACCATCCCCGAAAAGGACTGCAACTATATGTATCTCCTCAGTTGTTTTCTCTAATTCTTTTAACTCATAATCTATCTTCTGTAAAACCTTAACGGGTAATTCCCCATTAACACCATCAGGTATTAATTCCTTATTCATTCTATACCAGTAATACCATGGCATCTTATCATTCAGTGCTTCCTCTGATAAAGTAAATCTCCCCACCGTATCAGCAGCCAGTCCTTTATAGGAATACCACTCTCCCTGATAATTGATAAACAAACAGTCTATGAAGAAGCGGGATTTATTATTTACCTCAAGTATTATATTCTGATTCTCTTTTACTGCTGTAAAGTATACAGGCAGCCTGGCCCTGTAACAGGAGTGGAATCCTGTAACAATCTTACTGCCATTATTCTCTGCCCTCAGTTCTGTATAGTCATCTCCTAAATAGATAGCCGGATATTCATTTCCTGAAAGAGGAATTATATTAAGACTCCCTTTATCATCCCGGATAGTAAAGCTGATCTTTTCCCAGCCCGGATCCTGGAAAGATATGTAGCCGTCTACGACTGCCTGTTCACTGCCGGGTATCAGGTTCACTACTGCCAGCTCAAACATAATATCATTTTTCCGGGTGACAGGTTTATAAATAAATGCATATAAAGCAGCCGAGTAAACAGTGATGAATATAAAATAGACTAAAAGAAATAAAGATAAGTTCAATCTCTCTCTGACCAGAAACAGATGCAGGATATAAATTATAACCCCCATAAATATTAGCAAAATTAAGGCAATTTGATATCTTTCCGGGAAATGAAAGCTGACTGAACTGTGCATATCCTCTATCATGGAACTCAAAAATTCAAATCTCAAAAAATTATTCTCCCTGACAGAATCAATTAATTCCAGGTAATACAATTCGTTGAGCTCAAGATCCTGGAAATCAGCCAGAGAGAAAATAACCTGGCCTGCACCTGATCTTCTCCCGACTGCTAAAGGTAAATCTCCTGTTTTTTTCAGAAGCTGATAATTATCAGCCTTTATATGCCAGAAAGTAAGCTTGGTCTGAAGAAGTTCCATAGATTCTTTTTTTATAAATTCTGCAGGAAATATTTCCTCCATAAGCCTGTTATTATAAGTATAATAAGTACCCCTGCCGCTTATAATGATTGTATTCCCTGATTCCAGCCATCCTTTCAAAGCCCTTATCTGTTTATCTGTCATGAGCCTGTAATCCGCTTTATCCAGTATAATAAGATCGATTCCTAGATAAGCAGTCCAGTCTTGAGGCAGATATTCTACCTTCTGATAAAAAACAGCCCGTTCCCCGCTGCCTGAATTGCCCAAAAAACCAAAGCCGGAAAAGCTGTCATTTACCACCAACAGCTTCTGTTTTTCATATATTCTGTTCACTTCCAGTTTTTCTTCAAACAAAACCCGGTCATTACTGACAAGGCGGATGCTGAGTGTTGAAAAGAAATCTTTCCTGTAATATATCAGTTCCCGGAATATCTTTTTTGATTGTGCAGGGATTTCAACAGGAATTATATAATCTATTTCTGTTACATTCTCTCGTAAAAGGTCATCTTTTTTGCTGCTTATTATTATTTCCCCTGAGACAGGCTGTCCCTGATTTGTAATAATGATAGAAACAGGTACCCAGTTATCCGGAACAGAATTATTGGAATAAGCGGTGATTACATCCACCGATAGTTCCCGGCTAAAAATATTGCTGCTGCCTGGAATGAAAAATGCTGATAGACAAATCAGTATTATGAATGGTTTTTTAAGCATATCCCCGATCTCATCCCCTGTTAAAAGAGCAGTTTTACTGTATATATTATATAGTCTTAATATATATAATAATATTAATATAATGACTATTTTTATATTTTAGTGACATATATTAACAAAAAAAGACCCCTTATAAATCAATAAATATGAGGTCCTGTAATCATTTCATGATTTAAAATAAATC
Organism: Halanaerobiaceae bacterium; assembly: GCA_012521855.1. Lineage (GTDB taxonomy): Bacteria > Bacillota > Halanaerobiia > Halanaerobiales > DTU029 > JAAYLO01. The sequence goes on along the minus strand of JAAYLO010000105.1, from coordinate 6,073 downwards.
CCGTAAGGATAACAGTATTCTTTTTATTCCCCATTTCAGGTTAATAAAAAATTTTGATATAGTTTTCTTCTTTTTTATGGGCCTTTTGTTTTTAAAAACTACAAAATAAACCCTGTCATCATCATCACTTGCCTCTGTCAGGGTATAGGCATTATAAACATCAATATGCTGAAAACCTGCCTCCTGCAATGTATTTTTTATACTATCAATCTTATATCCTCTTTCCTGGTGAAATTCCTCGTGGTATTCACCTGTTTTTTCGAAGTATATTTTCAATCTGACCTGCCAGAGCTTATTTTTCTCATCAACGGTATCCTCCCAGATACAGGTGTAATCTTTACCATGAAAAAAAGTTGTTCCTTCATTAATACTCATCAGCCTCGTAATAGTATTGACATCAAAAATAAAAATACCATCTTCTTTAAGTGCCTGATAGACATTAGAAAACACTTTCTTTAAATCATCTATATCAAGTATATAATTCAGGCTGTCAAATAAAGAAATAGCAAGATCGTACTTCTCTTCCGTCCTGAATTCACAAAGATCAGCATTGATAAAGCTGATATCTGCCCCTGCCTCCCTGGCCTTTTTACCAGCAATTTTCAGCATTTCTTCTGATCTATCAATTCCGGTAACCTGATATGAATTTTTAGCATAGAGTAAACTCATATTACCCGTTCCACAGGCCAGATCCAGTACCTTTTCCGCCTTCAGCTGATAATAATCCATTATTTCATTTATGTAATCATACCAGAACTTATATGGCACTGATTTCATAATTTCGTCGTAAATCCGGGCAAATGAGGCTGTATATGCACTATTCTCCATCATCAACACCTAATTTCACAGGATGCTTATCCGCCGATTATTTCTAAAATAAAATCAGTAACAAAATTTACCCCCTCAGTGGTTCTGGCAGAAAAAAAGCAAAAAGGGACTTCCTTATCCAGTTTCAGTGTTTCCCTGATCAATTTTTCCTGCTTTGCCCTCTCTCCTCTGGAAATCTTATCAACTTTTGTAGCAGCTATCAGTGTCGGAATCCCGGTAGCCATCAGCCAGTCAACCATCATCTGATCTTCTTTACTGGGTTTGTGTCTGGCATCTACAATCTGTACTATACCGGCCAGGTTTGGTCTATTGCGCAGATAGTCATCTATCAAATGCCTCCATTGCTCTTTCATCTTTTGGGGCACCCTGGCAAAGCCATAACCAGGTAAATCCACCAGGAAGAACCGGTCATCAATGTTATAAAAATTGATGCTTTGTGTTCTTCCCGGCTGTGAACTGGTTCTGGCCAGTTTTGAATTATTGACCAGCTTATTTATCATCGATGATTTACCAACATTGGATCTGCCGGAAAAAGCTATCTCCAAAAAATTATGAACAGGAAAATTTTTGCTGCTGTAAGCACTGGTAACAAAGCGGGGAACTTTAACTTTCATCTCCTTCACCATCCATCAAAACCAGCTCCAGCACCTGATCCATGTGTTCAACAAAATATATTTCAAGACCGCACCTTATCTTTTCATCTATCTTCTGATAGTTTTTCCTGTTTTCAACAGGCAGAATAAACTTTCTTATCCCTGCCCTGCGGGCAGCCAGGACTTTGGTTTTTATCCCTCCCACAGCCAGAACCCTGCCCCTTAATGTAATTTCACCGGTCATGGCAAAATTCCCCCTGACAGGCCTGTTACATAAAGCTGAAGCAATGGCTACAGCAATGGTAATTCCTGCAGAAGGACCGTCTTTCGGCACAGCACCCTGCGGAACATGAATATGCAAATCAATTTTTTCATGAAAGTCCTGTTCCAATCCCAGTTCACTATATTTTGATCTGATATAGCTCAGGGCAGCCTGGGCAGATTCCTTCATCACATCTCCCAGGGATCCTGTCAGTGTTAACTTGCCTTTACCTGGTACCACAGCTGCTTCAATATCCAGTATATCCCCCCCGGTTTCAGTATAAGCCATACCTGTAGCCACACCAATCCGATGTTTCTTCTCTGCCTTTTCATCAATGAAAACAGGAACTCCCAGATATTTGTCAATGTTCTGGACAGAGATACGGGCAGTTCTCTCCCGGCCTTCTACGATTTCCTTACAGACCTTCCTGGTTATGGCAGACAATTTTCTTTCCAGATTCCTTACACCTGCTTCCCGGGTATATTCCCTGATTATTTTCTGAATAGTATTTCTGGAAAAATGAATTTTCTCTTTATCCAGCCCGTGCTCTTTGAGAATCCTTGGAATCAAGTGTCTCTCTGCTATCTCAATCTTCTCATCATCAGTATACCCAGAGAGTTCTATTATTTCCATTCTGTCCCTTAACGCAGGCGGTATTGGATAAACCGTATTGGCTGTAGTAATAAATAATACCTGTGAGAGGTCAAAGGGTAATTCCAGATAATGATCTGTAAAACTATTATTCTGGGCAGGATCAAGAACCTCCAGCAGAGCTGCAGCAGGATCTCCTCTAAAGTCAGCAGTCATCTTGTCGACCTCATCAAGCAGGAAAACCGGATTTTTGCTCCCTGCCTCCCTCATCCCGTTAATTATACGCCCGGGCCTTGAACCAATATATGTCCTCCGGTGGCCCCTTATCTCGGCTTCATCTCTCACTCCGCCCAATGATATTCTGACAAACTTGCGTTTGAGCGCTCTGGCAATGGACCGGCCAAGAGAGGTTTTACCAACACCTGGAGGCCCGACTAAACAGAGTATAGGACCTTTATTTTCCGTTGACAGTTTTCTCACTGCAAGATATTCCAGGATTCTTTCTTTCACATCTTCCAGGCCGTAATGATCTTCATCAAGAACCCCTTCTGCCTCCTTAAGATTTATTTCCTCCTCCTCAAGGGTATTCCAGGGGAGATCCAGTACACAGTCGAGGTAATTGCGGATAACTGTCGCTTCCGGAGACATTGCAGGTGTTCTGGATAGTTTTTTTATCTCTTCTTCAACCCGCTCAGCTACTTTTTCGGGCAGTTCCAGATCTTCCAGCTTTTTCTGGTATTCATATACATCCGGGTCATCATAATCTATTTCCAGTTCTTCTTTTATTGCCTTAAGCTGTTCCCGGAGATAATATTCTTTCTGGGTTTTCTCTACCTGTTTTCTTACCTTCTTATGAATCTCCTGTTCAACTTTCAGTATTTCAATTTCATCATGAATAATCTTTATTAACTCCTCTAACCTTTCCTTAATATCAATAGCCTCTAGAAGTCTCTGTTCATCTTTAAATTTCAATTCCAGATGTGAAGCAATAATATCAGCCAGCCTGCCTGGTTCCTCGATATTACCTACACTCAGAATTGCTTCAGCCGGTAAATGCCGGTTATATTTTATATATTCCTGAAAGCCATCCAGGGCAGAACGCATCAAGGCCTTCATTTCTACATCTATTTCCTCTTCATCATCATATATCTCAACCAGAACTGAAAAATAATCTTCTTCCTCAAGAAACTCCAATATCTTTGCCCTCTTTATTCCTTCCACGATCACCTTTATCATTCCATTTGGTAATTTTACCAGTTGTTTTATTTCAGTAATAGTTCCTATCCTGCAGAGATCATCCTGTTCAGGTTCTTCAATATACTCATCCTTCTGGGCAGTTACAACTATCTCCCTTTCATCCAGCATGGCCTTTTCCAGTGCTTCTATTGATTTATCTCTTCCGACCAGAAGCGGAATAACCATATGTGGAAAAACAACTACTCCACGGGATGCCAGTAAAGGCAATTCTACAATCTGTCTTTTATTATTCTCATCTTTATTCTCTTTTAGTTTTTCCTGTACCATGTCCCATTCACCTCAATTATTCTATTCTCTCAAAGATATAATATTCCTGCCTGAAATATCTATTTCCCTGTTCCAATGGAATTGTCATATGTACAAATAACCCCGTCTATATGACGAGGTCTTTTATAAATATACCACAATTTATCTATTTTCACAAGAGCAAGAAAGATATTGTATTTTTCTTAACTCAGGTACTGAGGGTTACTAAAGTATCTGAACTTATCAGCTTCAACCCTGCCTCCTCCTTGATAATGATCGAAGCTTTTATTGCTTCTTCCAGAGTACGGATGGGGATAATTTCTATCCCTTTAATTTTCCCGAAAATATTCTGGCAATTTTCTTCCGGTATCAAAACCTTTTCAGCCCCAGCCTTGAGTGCAGCCTCAATTTTTGCCGCTATTCCGCCTACTGGTTTAATCAGCCCCCTGATGGAAACTTCACCGGTCATGGCAATGGTATTATTGACAGGATTTTTTGTTAAAGCAGAATAAATAGCAACAGCCATCGACATGCCGGCCGAGGGGCCGTCTATGGGTAATCCTCCCGGGATATTAATATGTATATCATAATCATAAGGGTCAATATTCATTATCTTTCTTAATACTGTAATGACATTCTCTGCAGATTCCTTGACCATGCTCCGTCTTCTTAACTTATGCCCCCTGCTGCCCAGCTCCTCTTCTTCAATTACTCCGGTTATCCGTATCTCTCCTTTTCTATGAGATAGCTTAATTACGGAAGCCTCTATCTCAAGCAGTATACCGGTATTGGCTCCCTGTACGGCGAGCCCGTTCACAAGCCCGATCTGGGGACATTTGTGTATTTTTTTATCAGGCCTGGGTACATATCTACCGCTGTTAATAACCCTTTCTATATCCTCCTGAATAATATCACTTCTGCCTTCACTCATGGCTATACCTGCAGCCAGCTGCACCATATTCACTGCTTCCCGCCCGTTTACGGCATATTTTGTAATTAAACCGTGGGCTTTTTCATTGATTCCAAAATTGATCCTCTCTACAGCCTTTTCTGTTATAATTTTCAACTCATCAATGGAAAGCTGTTTAAAATATATTTCCAGACAGCGGGACCTCAATGCAGGGGATATTTCATGAGGCTCTCTGGTTGTTGCCCCGATTAAACGGAAATCTGCCGGAAGCCCGTTTTGGAATATATCATGTATATACTGGGGTATATTATTATCTTCTTCATTATAATAAGCACTATCCAGAAATACCTTCCGGTCTTCCAGAACTTTCAGCAGTTTGTTCATCTGGATTGGATGGAGTTCTCCTATCTCATCTATGAAAAGGACCCCGCCATGGGCTCTGGTTACTGCACCGGGTTTTGGCTGAGGTATTCCTGCTACTCCCATAGCTCCGGCACCCTGATAAATGGGGTCATGTACGGAGCCGATCAATGGATCAGCAATACTTCTCTCATCAAACCGGGCAGTAGTAGCATCAATTTCAACAAATTTCGCATCCATTTTGAAGGGAGAAATAGGTGATCTTTTTGCATATTCAAGCACCAGTCTGGCTGCTGCTGTTTTTCCCACACCGGGAGGGCCGTAAATAATAACATGCTGCGGATTGGCCCCGCAAATGGCAGCTTTCAGAGCCTGTATACCCTCTTCCTGGCCGACAATATCTTTTAAACTGGCTGGTCTTGTTTTTTCTGATAATGGTTCAGTCAAGGAAATACTTCTCATGGCCCGGAGTTTATTCAGTTCTTTTTTTGACTCATTAAATACTGCTTTTTTCGTACCCTGTTGATTTCTAAGCATATTCCAGAAATAGAGCCCAATTACAACTGCAAAAAAGAATTGGATAAGTGTCAATATTGTAAAAAGTGATATATCCATGTTTCTGCCTCCTTTTTTCTTTACAGCTTTTAGTATATCCTTATTGAGTTCTCTTTATCCAGAACAGCCAGGCTTTTGGGTAAAAAAAATCCTTCTCAAAAAGAGAAGGACTTTATGTTATCCTTTCCTGTCTTCAGGCACTTTCTTCTTTTTTATTGATCCTGATTAATTCCGGATCTTTATTATCATTGATTACTTCTTCACTGATTATACACTTGCTGACATTGCTTTCAGACGGGAGATCATACATAACATCCAGGATAGCCTCTTCAATAACCGCTCTTAAGCCTCTGGCCCCGGTATTACGTTTCAGGGCCTTTCTGGCAATAGCAGTCAGGGCTCCTTCAGTAAATTCTAATTCGATATTATCCATTTCAAAAAACTTCATATATTGTTTAACAAGTGCATTTT
>JAAYLO010000104.1 GCA_012521855.1 Halanaerobiaceae bacterium | reverse complement strand
GCCTCTGCAATTTCCAGGGCCTCTTCACCACTATCTGGCTGTGATATAAGCAAATTATCAATATTTACTCCCAGATTTTCGGCATATCTTGGATCAAGAGCATGTTCAGCATCTATAAATGCTGCTATCCCGCCTGTTTTCTGAGCTTCGGCAATAATATGTAAAGCAAGGGTCGTTTTTCCGGATGATTCCGGGCCGTAAATTTCGATAATACGCCCCCGGGGGACACCTCCTACTCCCAGTGCCAGATCCAGCGGCAATGCTCCAGTAGAAACTGTTTCAACAATAAGGGCAGTTGTTTCTCCCAATCTCATAATCGAACCTTGTCCAAATTGCTTCTCTATTTTCTGTATTGCCATCTCAAGGGCCTTTTCCTTTTCACTCTTAGCCACACATATTCACCTCTCCTGTAAATTTATATGTTTTAAATCCAGTCAGTTTATTATACCTTCATTATAGAACAATTGTTCTCTTTGTGCAAGTTTTATTTATCAACAAAATTTGCAGAATAAATCTCTTCATAGACCGGACCATCTTTCCTTAAAATACTATTCATCAGGCTGATTCTGTCCATCAAAAAACTGACATTACCAAAATCTAAATCGGTATATTCCTTTATAATATTGCTAACCTCATCTATTTTAGAGTTTTTCTTCAGTCTGGCCAATGTCAAGTGAGGAGTATATGTTTTTTTTTCTCCTTTTAAAAAGTGATCTTTTAAAAGAAAATCTAAGTCTTTATAAATATCACATATTTCTTTGCTTCCTTTTTCCACTCCCAAATAAAATACACGCGGTGTATCTAAATGAGGAAAAGCAGCAACCCTGGAAAAGCTTATGGGCTGCTGCATGGTATTATTGGCAATAATCATCATGTTTTTCTTGATAAAATCAATATCCCTTCTTTCTGCCTCACCAATGAATTTAAGGGTTATATGCCAGTTTTCCCTTTTTACCCATTTCACATCCTGAGAAATCCTCTTCTCCAGATTACGCAGTTTTCTGGCCAGTACATTTTTGATTTCCTCTGGTATATTTATTGCAAGAAATAAACGCATTCCGGATTATTCCTCCTGTAACTTATTAAGTAATAATCTGGCTTCATTGTTTGTATTATCAAGGTGAATTGTCTTTCTTAATTCTTCGATAGCAGCTGTTTTCATATCCATCTGAATATAGGCCAGAGCAAGACGGAAATGTGCATCAGGATAGTTTTCATTATTCTCCAGTGCCTTAAGATATTGTGCCATTGCTTTATATGTTTCTTCTCTTTCCAGATAAAGATCTCCCAGGGCCAGATATGCCCTTACATAGTTTTTATTATACGAAATGGCCTGATCATAATAATTTACTGCCAGTTCATGATTATTCTCGATTTTATTATATATTTCTCCAAGATAAAAATAAGCCTGATAGATATTTTCATTATCATCTATTACTTCCATAAAATATTTCTTTGCCTCTTCAAAATCCTCATTGTGCATATAAGCCAGAGCAAGATTCATTTTTAATGCTACCATACTGCTTTTTAAGTTTACTCCTTTTTTTAATACATCAATTGCTCTGCTGTATTCTCCTTTTTCAAGATAAATATCACCCATATTCAGGTATATGGAAACATTATCTGGACTCTCCTGTACAGCTTTTTCATAAATCTCCAGTGCCCTGTCATATTTTCCAGTTTCCTTATAAATTGAAGCAAGGCTTATATAATCATCTATAAGCTGGCCCTTCTCTATAGCAAGCTCAAATTCTTCTGCTGCTTTTTCTATATATCCTAAACCTTGATAGGCCAGTGCCAGGTAGCTATGCAATCCTGCTGTTGATATACCCAGTTCCCTTGCCTTTTCCAGTTCTTTTTTTGCCTCATTATAAAATGGACTGTCATAATATTGATTTTTGTTCAAATAAAGTTCACCAAGTTTCCAGTGGATCATTCCAACATTATAGCCGCGTTCATTTAAAAAGCTGATATTTTCTCTTGCCCTGGCAATATCATTAAGTTCCAGAAATGCAAGTGTTTGATAATATACAGCATCAATATTTTCCCGGTCATCAGCCAGTAATTTTTCAAAGTTTTCAACTGCCTGCTTATAATTACCATTATAGTAATCACTGATACCCTGTATAAGCAAAGAATTTTCAGCTGAGACAACTGAAGTGCATAATATAATAAGCATTAGTAAAAGTAAAAGCCCGGTTAATTTTTTGCCCATATAATTACCCTCCTTTTTATTTTAATATTTATTTAAGCCCCGTTTATCATATTATATATTCAATATAAAATAAAGAAAACCCTTTTTTATTTTCCAGGAAAGCATTTCTTTTTTATTTTCCAGGAAAGCATTTCTTTTTTATTTTGCAGAAGTGAAAGCAGATCAATTTTTCAGGTGTTTGAAGACAAAATAGAGAGCATATTGGGAACTCATCCACTTGTTCCATTCCCGGTTACCTGTTAAGCTAAGTTTATGGACATCAGTACCGGAATTTGAAGACAAAGCTATATATACGGTCCCCACTGGTTTTTCTTTTGTTCCTCCGCCTGGACCTGCTATACCGGTTACTGATAAACCTAAATCTGTATTCATGATCCTTCTGACGTTTTCAGCCATTTCTCTTGCTGTTTCTTTACTGACAGCACCGTGTTTCAAAAGAGTCTCTTCTTTTACCTGAAGCAGATCAATTTTTACCTGATTACTGTATGCAACAATCCCGCCTGCCAAATAATCTGAGCTTCCCGGGACAGCTGTAATCCTGTGGCCAACCAGTCCGCCTGTACAGGACTCTGCAAGGGCAATTGTCTTCTTTTTTTCGGAAAGAAGCCTTCCAACAACAGCTGCCAGTCCTTCATCACTATAACCATAGATATATTCCCCTGCTCTTTCTCTTATTTTCCTTTCAGCTTCATTGATTAAAGCGGATACCTCCTCTTCTGAAGTCCCCTTTGCAGTAATCCTGATTTTCACCTCGCCTGTACCTGCCAGCAGGGCAAATGTTGGATTTTTTTGCCTCTCCAGAATATCTTTTATTTTCGTTTCCAGAATGGATTCACCGATAGAGAAAAAATTCAATACCCTTGAACGGATAATTGCAGTATTTTTTTTCATCAAATAAGCTTTTACTTTATTATCAAAGATCTCCCTCATTTCCCTGGGCACTCCGGGCATTGCAATAAATGTACACTTTTCAGTTTCCAGTATAAAGGCAGGAGCAGTTCCAAGTTCATTTTCCAGAATAACAGCACCTTCCGGTAAATAAGCCTGTTTAAGATTGTTTTCTGTAAATTGAATATTTCTGTGTTGAAAATAATTTTTAAGTAATATTGATATATCAGGATGGAAGACCAGTTTTCTGCCTGTTACTTCACTGATGACTTCCCTGGTGAGGTCATCATCTGTAGGACCCAATCCCCCTGTTACCAGAACTATATCCGCCCTATTCATGGCTGTTTTAAGCAGTGAATACATTCTTTTACGATTATCTCCTACAGTGCTTATGTAATGTATATCATAACCCAGTTCTGTCAGTTTTTCTGCTATATACCTTGCATTATCATTTTGTATATCCCCCAGTATTATTTCAGTTCCAATGGTAATTATTTCTGTAATCATAATTCCCATTCCCCTTCTTCACTGATAAATTTACTGAATTAATTATATCATAAATACAGCTTATTTCCATATTGATTATACTAGAATCCCGTTACCATATATTGTTAACGGGATTCTTTTCAGGCCACTTTATATAAGCTAATTAATTCTCTTAATTTTTCTCCAGAAAAGCTTTCCGAAATAATAAGTTCTTCAGAAATTTGTTCAAGTAATTCCAGATGTTTTTCCAGTATTTCTCTTACTATTTTCTCGCTATTACTTAATATTTTACTTATCTCCTGATACAGGATTTCTTTTGGAAGTGTACTTTCATCAACTACTCCCAGTTCAGTCATTCCTGCAGCAAGCATTGTCTTTGCATATTTTACTGCCTGTTCAAAATCATTGCAGGCACCAGTACTCCTGTCTTTTAAAAGGATATCTTCTGCAATGGAGCCGGCTATGGCAACATTTATCTGTTTCTCAATATAGTCTTTTGTCATAAGATAAATATCATCTTCCGGATTATGCCTCACATAACCCAGGGCTTTTCCCCTGGACGTGATTGTAATGGCAGCTACAGAGCCGGGATTCATAATTTCTCCCACAAGGGCATGGCCTGTTTCGTGGACAGCTATCCTCTTCATCTCCTGCCTGTTTGGTTTTCTATCCAGTTTTTCACCCATAATTACCTTATCTATTGCTTCCATAAAATGTTCCATCTTTATCACCATGCTGTTTTCTCTGAAGGCCAGAATTGCTGCTTCATTGGTCAGATTCTCCAGATGTGCCCCGGAAAATCTAAAGGTTTCTCTGGCAATCTGTTCGAGATTCACATCATCAGCCAGTGGTTTGTTTTTTGTATGAATCCTCAATATTTTTAATCTGCCATCTTTATCAGGCAGATCAACCTTTACTATCCTGTCAAACCGTCCAGGACGCAATAAAGCAGGATCAAGAACCTCTTCCCTGTTTGTTGCAGCCATTACTAATATTTGTATCTCATCATCGATAGAAAGTCCGTCCATTTCAACCAGCAGCTGGTTTAATGTTTGATCGTATTCCATATGGCTGCTTACCTGGCCTCTTTTGCTGCCCAGAACATCTATTTCATCAATAAAGATGATAACACTTTTTTTGCCATTCTTTCTAGCTGACTGGCGGGCTTCTTTAAATAAATTCCTGACCCTTTTTGCCCCAAGACCAGCGTACATTTCTATAAACTCACTACCGGATGCTGCTACGAAAATAGATTCTGTATAACAAGCAGCAGCTTTAGCCAACATGGTTTTTCCTGTACCCGGGGGACCGCTTAACAAAATACCTTTAATTGCCCTGATCCCCATATGTTTAACACCATGAATATCTTTTACAAACTCCAGGGCTTCAATCAATTCCTTTTTTGCAGATTCCTGCCCCCCTATTTCCTCAAAGCTGACAGAGGGAATGTTTTTATCAGAAACAGTTTTCGCCCCTGCTGTACCGGCAATTCCGTCAATATTGCCCTGTGATAAAAGCTGCCACATAAAAAAACATAAAAACAAGATAAATAAAACTGGAAGAATATTAATATCCTGTACAAGCAGTATTATTAAAACACCAAGTAATATTCCAATACCTATTTCCTTAACCAGTATAATCCCCTCCTATCCTCGTTGAAATGTACATTTTATTATTCGGGATTCTCTTATAAAAAGATTTATTATTTTTGTTCAGCTGGATATAAACAGCATCATTATCAACCCAGAGTTTATAATCTTTTATGCCCTCATTTGCTGCTATTTCTTTAACATTTCTCTCCATCTCAAGATATTTATTGGTATAAATTCCTTCATATATTGCAAAATGAATCCTGTGGTAAACATCTTCCAGAGTCTTATCATTGTTCAGGATAATTATATCACCACTATTATTTCCTATTTTATTTTTCACTGTCTTCTCTATCTCCTGGTATATTGCGAAAAAATCCTGATCAGGCAAAAGTGTCAGATAAATGTCAACTCTTCCTTCTTTTTTTACTATATCTACATAGCCTACACCATTAAGGGCAAGCAGTTCTTCTTTTATAGGTTTTTCAATATTATAAATCCTGTATAAAGATTTACCGACAAAAAAAAGACTTATTACAGTCAGCATTACTATCAAAACAATATATAATTTAATCCCTTTATATTCCATTATTCCTGCTCCTTTCCTGTGCTGCATATTCATTATTATAACATCCTGTAATAAATGTATCCAGAGGATTACACATGTAATCTCTGGAAGAAAAAAAAAGAAGATATTCATTTACCTTCTTCTTTGAAAAAGTCAATATCTGCTTTTATAAAATAATCTATCCCGGAAATAACAGTTATTATTACAGCTGCTCCCATAAGAATATCAGAAAAATGGAGCGGCAAATCAATTATTCCAGGGTCAATAATTTTCGATATTACGGCAAAGATCTGCATGTTTGTTTTCCATTTACCCCATTTGCTGGCGGCAATCACAGTCCCTTCACTGGCTACAATCACCCGTAAGCCTGTCACTGCCAGTTCTCTACCCATAATAATTATTGCCAGCCAGGGAGATATCTTATCCATCGCCACAAAAGATACCAATGCCGAAAAGATCAATAACTTATCTGCCAGTGGATCTATTATCTTACCAAACTTTGTAACAGAGCTGTATTTTCTGGCCAGATAACCATCTACTCCATCTGTAACTGCAGCGAGAATAAAAACTATAAGAGCTAAAACATCATAGATAAGACTATCATTTATTAAAAGAAAAAACATAAACAAAGGTACCAGTGCTACCCGTAATAGAGATATTTTGTTTGGCAGGTTAATCCTTGATATATTCATTTTTTAACTCTCCTATTAAGTCATATTCATAAGCCTGTTTAATAATACAACTTCTAATATCACCTATCCGGAGATTACTGAAGGGTAGATAGACCTGATTATCAATATCAGGGGCATCATATTTTGTGCGGGCAAGAATTGCTGCATCAGTAATCTCATCAACAATTACCTCCAATTCTTTATTCAGCATGCTCTGGTTATTATTATATGATATTTTCTGCTGAAATTCCATTATTTTAGCCTGTCTTTCTATTTTTATCTTATCTGGAATCTGCGGCCTGATATTGTAAGCAGCTGTCCCTTCCTCTGCTGAATATTTAAAAACACCAAGACGGCCAAAGCTGACTTCCTGAACAAAATTCAATAAATCCTGAAAATCTTCAGTTGATTCTCCAGGAAACCCAACTATCAGTGATGTTCTTAATACTATATCAGGAATATAAGATCGTACTTTTTTTATAAGAAGAAGGAGGTCCTCTCTGCTTCCCCTTCTGTTCATCAGTTTCCTGATCCTGTCAGAAGAATGCTGGATGGGTATATCAAGATAATTGCAGATTCTATCTTCTTTTGCCATTAATTCTAATAATTCATCTGTAATGCTTTCCGGATAAGCATACATCAGTCTCAGCCATTTAATATCGTTATTTTCCAGTAGTCTTTCCAGCAATTTTACCAGGACTCTTTTCCCATAGATATCTTCACCATAACGGGTTATATCCTGGGCTATTATTATAATCTCTTTAACACCACTATCCGTTAATATCTTTACTTCATCCTGTATATCTTCCATAGGACGGCTATAATATGGACCCCTTATCTTCGGGATACTGCAGTATGAACAATTATTATTACAACCCTCTGCTATCTTTACATAAGCATAATGCTTTTGTGTTAATATCCTTGGCAAAGATGAGTCATAATTAAAGGCAGGACTGCCAATATTATTAATCCTCTTTCCCTCCAGAACAGCATCTATTACCCCGTTTATCTTACCAAAGGTCCCGGTACCCAGGACGGCATCAATTTCGGGTATTTCATTAAATATTTCCTCTGGATAACGTTGAGTTAAACATCCACTGACAATTATACCCTTGATAATTCCCTTTTCCTTCAACTGTACAGCTTCAAATATAGTTTGTATTGATTCTTCTTTGGCATCCTGTATAAAACCGCAAGTATTAATTATGACTATATCTGCATAATAACAATCATCAACAAGCTGAAACTTTTTCTCCCTGGAAATTATACCGGCAATTATCTCACTATCAACCTGGTTTTTCGGGCATCCTAATGTTATGAGGAAAATATTTGCCATGCGACGACTCCTTTACTGTTCTCATATAAAAAGAAATGCTGAGGGCCTAACCTCAGCATAAAATATTGGTCGGGCTATCGAGATTTGAACTCGAGACCTCTACACCCCCAGTGTAGCGCGCTACCAAGCTGCGCCATAGCCCGGAAACAATATATATTATATACTATCAGAAAATAACTTGTCAAGTCTCACTTAATATAATCTTTCTCTTTCAATAATTTAAGAGTCCCTTCAATATCATCTGTAACAACGAATACCTCCTGTACAGATGAACTGTTTTTACCAAGTAATTTTATGCCGCTTCCGGTATCATATTTTAATTGTAAATAAGGAGGTATGCCGCTGCCCTTTCTGCGGTTTATCCTGCCCGGTATTATACTTTTTACAGAAGTAATCTCTGCAATTTCTTCTAATAAAGGAAGAATATTATCAATTATTGTATGTTCCTGTTTTATCTTTTTGTCTCTATATTTGTTAGCCAAAGCCATATCACTACCCTTCAAAAAAATTATAACATTTATATTGAATATTGGCAAGTTATCAGATTTGTAAGATAGTGTCAAGTTTTCTTTGGATTTTAAAAAAAGACTCCTTCTGTTATTAAAATGCCAGACATTTTATTGCAGCAAATGCTGCATCTACCTTTCCCCGTCTTAATATTGGCATGACTTCCTTAGCCTCTGGATATAATGAACTTTTCTTTATTAACTCTATATAATTTTCTCTCTTTATTTCCAATTTC
>JAAYLO010000103.1 GCA_012521855.1 Halanaerobiaceae bacterium | reverse complement strand
GGGTTAAAAAAATATTTTATATTTATTAAAATATTTTTTAATTATATTATATTGATTTATTTCCATTTTGTCAAGAATTAAAAAAACCTGCCACTAAAGCGGCAGGTTTTATCCTTTATACTTTTATACTTTCTCCACCATTATACCTGTTTCATGATCATTGAGATCGTATTTTTCAAAATCTTTATCCTGTAGTTCAATGTTCACTGCCAGGGTTTCTTTTTTAATATAGTTAGCAAAGGCATTTACAGCATTAACTATATCCTGATCGCCATTATAATAGATCCGGATATTATCAAGTACATCATAGCCATTGTTTTTACGGATCTGCTGGACTTTTGAAACAAACTCACGGGCAAAACCTTAATTAATTAATTCCTGGTTAAGAGTAGTATCCAGGATTATAAACAATCCATTATCCATTGCTACAGCAAAACCCTCTTTATCTACAATATTTACATTAACTAATTCTGGTTTTACCTCAAATTCTTCTCCATCCAGATTTACATAAAAGTTCTGTCCATTTTCAACTTTTTCTTTTATTTCCATTGCATCCAGTCCGGCCAGTGCCGGAACAAAAAGTTTCATTTTATCCCTTAAAACCGGCCCGACCACCTGGAAGTTGGGCTTTAGCTGAAAATCCATATATTTTGCAAGGTCTTTAGTAAAAACTACTTCCTTTACATTCAATTCTTCTTTAAGCAATGGAATAAGATCACTTATCAGATCTTCATATTTGCCATCAACTATTACTTTCTGTATTGGCTGCCGTACTTTTATATCATGTTCTTCCCGTACAGACCTTCCTAAAGTAACCAGGCTTCTTACTAAATCCATTTTCTCTTCCAGTCCATTATCAATCAGGCTTTCATCTGCTTGTGGATAATCAGCTAAGTGCACGGATTCCTCACCGGTCAGCTTTTGATACAATTCTTCAGCTATAAAGGGAACAAATGGTGCAATCATCCGCGAAAGGCCTGTCAGAACTTCATAAGTGGTATTGTATACGGATTTTTTATCAGTATCCAGTTCTGACGCCCAGAATCTTCTGCGTGATCTCCTGATATACCAGTTTGACAGATCTTCATCAACAAATACCTGAATGGCTCTTACTGCACCGGTCAGGTCATATTGATCCATATATTTGATTACTGTTTTCAACAGATTATTGTATTTTGACAACAACCATCTATCAAGTCTGCTCCTATCATCATACTCAATAAAGAATTCTGTCGGATCAAGCTTATCTGTATTTGCATATAATTTAAAGAAATAGTAAACATTCTTCAGAGTCCTGTAAAACTTGCTGTCTACCTCTTTCAAACCTTCGATATCAAATTTGGTTGGTGCCCAGGCAGGTGATACATAAAGCAGGTACCATCTTAATATATCTGCACCGTAATCTTCAAACAATTCAAAGGGATCTACTGTATTTCCCCTTGATTTTGACATCTTTTTGCCTTCCTTATCAAGAATCAAATCATTAACGAGAACCCTTTTATAAGGTGATTTCCCTGTGATAAATGTAGAAATAGCCAGTAATGAATAGAACCAGCCCCTGGTCTGATCAATTCCTTCACAAATAAAATCAGCAGGAAAATTCTCTTCAAAAACATCTTCATTTTCAAAGGGATAGTGTATTTGGGCAAAAGGCATGGACCCGCTATCAAACCAGCAATCAATTACATCAGGCACCCTTGTCATGGTTCCGCCGCATTTCTCACATTTGAGGTGAATATCGTCAACATAAGGCCTGTGCAGTTCGATACTCTCATCAATATCCTCAATAGCCCTTTCAACCAGTTCTTTTCTTGAACCTATACTCTCTTTATGCCCGCAATCACAGATCCAGATATTAAGTGGTGTGCCCCAATACCTGCTCCTGGAAATAGCCCAGTCTTTCAGATTTTCCAGCCAGTTACCAAAACGGCCTTTACCCACAAAATCCGGGTACCATTCCACGCCATTATTATTCTCAATCAATTTATCCTTCAATTTTGTAATCTCTATATACCAACTGGGTTTTGCATAATACAGTAATGGTGTTTTACACCGCCAGCAATGAGGATAATTGTGGTTTAAACTTTCTTTTTTATACAATTTCCCTTCTTCATAAAGCCATTTTAAAATCTCAATATCTGCATCCATGACAAACATACCCTTCCAGGGGGTGCTTGTGTATCTACCGTTCTCATCTACTGGCTGTAAAACCTCAAGATTATATCTCAGCCCGGTCTGGTAGTCATCTTCCCCAAAGGCAGGTGCAGTATGAACTATACCCGTACCCTCTTCAGCTGTTACATAATCAGCAGTAGTAATGATAAAGGAGTTTTTATCCGGATTTTCTGCTTTTACAAAAGGCATAATCTGTTCATATTCTATACCTTCCAGTTCTTTACCCTTTAGCTCTTCCAGTATTTCAAAATGACCATCCAGAACTTTTGGAGTCAGTGTTTTTTCAATCCATATAATTTCTTCATTGTGCCTTACTTTTACATAAGTCATATCCGGGTTTACAGTAAGAGCAACATTAGCAGCAAGTGTCCATGGTGTTGTAGTCCATATCAGGAAATACTCATCTGCATCTTTACGTTTAACTTTTACATAAACTGTTACAGTCTTTATTTCTTCATATCCCTGGGCAACTTCATGTGAAGCCAGGCCTGTACCGCAACGGGTACAGTATGGCAGGATTTTATGACCTTCATAGATCAATCCTTCTTTATTGAACCTGTCCAGAATCCACCAGACAGTTTCAATATAATCATTATCAAGGGTTATATATGGATTATCCAGATCAATTAAATAACCCATCCTTTTTGTCATCTCTCTCCATAATCCTTCATACCTGAAAACAGACTCCCTGCATTTCTCATTGAACTTTTCTATTCCATATTCCTCAATTTCCTGTTTGCTGCTCAGTTTCAGTTCTTTTTCTACTTCAATCTCAACGGGAAGTCCATGAGTATCCCAACCGGCTTTCCTCTTTACCTGATAACCCTGCATAGTCTTATACCGGCAGACAGCATCCTTCAGGGTCCTGGAAATAACATGGTGGATCCCTGGTTTACCGTTTGCAGTCGGCGGACCTTCATAAAAAACAAACCTGTCCTTTCCTTCTCTCATAGAAATACTCTTTCCCAGAAGATCAATATGATCCCAATACTCAGCTATCTTTTTTTCGAATTCACTTACAGGTAAACTGGACAAATCTTCAAACTTACTCATATTATTCTACCCTCCATTTTCCTTAAATCTTATAGAGTAATTTTGACGGCATATTATTATAATTAATCTATAAAAAAATCCCCAAGCCAATGACTCAGGGACGATATTACCGTGTTACCACCCAATTTATAGAACAAACTATAAAAAATATATGGTCTGTTCTATCACTCATTTTGTTTAACGCACTTGACGGAGAACCCTACACAGTAATTTTCTAAATTACCTTCAGGCTTCAGCTCCAGGGTGATCTTCATAAAAAACCTTATCGGGTAATCTTTCAGCTGTTAATTACCTCTCTGTTACTAAAGGTATTTTTACTACTCTCCCTTTCACAGCCTTTTATTTTATTATATTAAATAATAATATATCTTAAATTCAGCCAAAAGTCAAGTATTTAGAGAAATACTTTCTCTATATGCTCTGCCAATTCAGCAAACTTCTCCCTTTTTACTCGATAATAAACCCTATTATCACTGCTTTCTATTTCAATTAAACCCACTGAGGTTAACTTATTCAAATGATATTTTATTGCAGGGTCACTGC
>JAAYLO010000102.1 GCA_012521855.1 Halanaerobiaceae bacterium | reverse complement strand
GATCAGCATTGTGCCGTCATTTTCAAAATAATCCAGTGTTATATCCAGATCAGCATCTGTAATGCTCTCATTGTTTATATAAATACCACCCTGTTTGATTAATCTCCTGGCTTCACTGTTAGAGGAAACAAGGCCAATATCACTCAGGAGACGGACTATATAATATCCCTTCTCAAATTTGGCCTTTTCTATTTCAGTAGAGGGTGCAGCAGTGTTTACTGTGCCTTTGTTTCCAAAAAGAGACCTGGCTGTATCTTCAGCTTTTTTCGCTTCCTCTTCTCCATGAACGGTTTTTGTAACTTCATAGGCCAGAATTTCTTTTGCTTTGTTCAGTTCAGCTCCTTCCAGGGAAGCCAGTCTTTTTATCTCATCCATGGGCAGATCGGTCAGGAAAGCAAGGCACATTTCAACTTCATCATCACTGACATTCCGCCAGTATTGATAAAAATCATAGGGAGATGTTTTTTCAGGATCCAGCCAGACTGCGCCTTTTTCTGTTTTACCCATTTTTTTGCCTTCACTGGTAGTAAGGAGATTAAAAGTTAATACATTAGCCTCAGCACGTTCTTTTTTTCTGATCAGGTCTATTCCTCCAAGCATGTTTGACCACTGGTCATCACCGCCAACCTGAAGGGTACAATTGTATTTCCGGTATAATTGTAAAAAGTCATAAGCCTGCATAACCATATAATTAAATTCAAGCAGAGTAAGACCTTTTTCCATTCTTGATTTATAACATTCTGCCGTCAACATTCTGTTTACTGAAAAGTGTACAGCAATATCACGTAAAAAATCAAGATATTCTAAATTCCTTAACCAGTCAGCATTGTTTACCATGATTACCTTATCTTCGGAAAAATCCAGGAATTTTGCAATCTGATTTTTGATTGCTTGAGCATTCCTGTCCAATTCCTCTATTGTAAGCATTTTTCTCATTTCATCTTTTCCTGTAGGATCTCCTATAAAGGCAGTCCCGCCGCCCACTAATGTAATGATACGATGACCTGCCTTCTGTAAACGTCTAAGAGCCATTAATGTCACAAAATGTCCTACATGAAGACTGTCTGCAGTAGGATCATAACCGCAATATAAGGTTATCTGATTATTATTTAAGTCACTTCTTACCTTTTCAAGGTCACTGCATTGAGCAATTAATCCTCTTTCTTCCAGGATGTCAAAAACCCTTTCCATACGAAATACCTCCTGTAATCTTAATGATAATATTTGCCAGTTTATTTAGTTTTTATATAAAAAAACCTCCTGTCCATAAGGACGAGAGGTCTCGTGGTACCACCTTATTTTACATCATTAAAAAAATGATGCCTCTTTTTCATTATATCGGATGATTCCGCAGTATTTTCATACTGAAACTCCGGATTGTAATTCGCGTCCTTATACATCACTGGCTTTTCACCAACCAGCCAGCTCTCTGGTTATAGATATAAGGAGCTACTGGATCCTTCATTGTATCTTAAGTATTTATATTACTAAATATATTAGTATAAGAATGATGATTTGTCAAGAGAAAAGCTGGTAAGGTTTGTGTCAAGCTTTAGTAGGTAAATAAATAGAAACCCAATTTTTATACTAATAATTTTAAACAGTAGCCAGTCGTTTCATTGCTTTTACCCATCCCTTACTACTATCAGCTCCATACAGTGCTGGCATCCTTACTCGTAACCAGTCACCACAATTTCCTGGATTTTTTCTTTTACTTTCTTTTAATTCTTTAATCGGATTCCTTATTTTGTAATCATTATCATCTAATTGTTTCTTCCATTCTTTATTGTGCTTTAGCATTAATATTTTTGCCATTGCTTCAGCACCTTTTTTACTCCAGCTCATTCCCTGGTTTTTCATACGCCTTGCTATATTCTTATCT
>JAAYLO010000101.1 GCA_012521855.1 Halanaerobiaceae bacterium | reverse complement strand
GTTCCCTCCTATGTGAGGCTGAACACCCTCTTGAATGGTCTCAGATAATTCTTCCATTCCCTCTATCAATTTTAGTATTACAGCACCATTCTGCTTCATGGCCATCTGGATACCGGCCATTCCCAGGGCCTGCTGCAGGCTCAAAATCTGACTCTGCATTACTGAATTTATCACCATAAACACCTCCTTTTCTTAAGTTTTTTTATCAATAAATTTGGCTTCATAATTATTTGCTGCCTGATATCCTTTGCTTCCCCTCTGTTTTATGTTAAAAACCTCTACTTCATCCCCCAGTTTCTTCTGTTTTTCCCTTAAAAGCCTGCTATTTTCTTCTTCAATTCCTGTCAGTTTTTCCACAAGTTCTTTCAATAGTCCCAGAGCCCTCTCAGGTTCTCTTTGACTCTGAAGGTATTCCTTGAGATCCACTTTATCAATTTCCTCCATAATCTCCTGTTTCCGGGCAAGAAGATTAAGGAGCTGGTCAAAATCATTATTCTCTATCAAGTCTTTTTGTTGAAGGGACAGGTCATAGAGTTTCCTGTAATTTTCGTATAAATTCATCCTTTCACATCCTTTTTTTCTTTATTATAATATTGCACAATCTCAAATTAACTTAAAATTTCCTTTACACACCTTTGAACACCTTTGCCATCTACCAGCTTCTGGCCTGTTGTACTCATCCTTTTCCGTAATTCGAAATCATTAATGAGTTCAGCAATACTTTCTGAAATCCTGTCAGTTTGAACCTGGTCACCCTTCCCCAAATTGATAATGGCTCCCTTCTCATGAAGAGCCTCAGCCCCCTGGATCTGGTTATCAGCCTGCAACAGGGCAAGTGTGGGTGTTCCGGCAGCTGCCAGTTCGTAAAGGGTACTGCCGCCTGCAGAGACAGCCAGATCACATTTCAACATTAAGCTGCTCATTTTACCAGGATTAAAATGAAGGGAAATATCCATATCAAGACTTTGAACGGTTTCCACAATCTGTTTCAGATTATTAAAAACAGGCCCGATAACTATATCCAGATGTAGTTTATCCCTGTCAAAAAATTTGGAAACCGGAAAACCATCCAGTAAACCTATACTTTCCACAATCTTTGGGGTAAGATTTAAAGGATCTCCTCCCCCGGTCGTAACCAATATATTCTTAACCTCTTTCTTCAAGCTCCGTTCAGCTAAGCCAGAAAACTCATCCCGCATCAATAGATACTTTGTCCCAAGGAGAAATTTTGTATTAGCTGTCAGAGGACTATATTCCAGATCCGGTGCATAGATATTACCGTTAATGACCAGATCAGAGGGAAAAGGAAAAGGTGCAAAATCATGTATTGAGACCAATTTCCCCACTACCCTTTTTAGTTCAAGGAGATAAGCCTGGTCAAAGGAATATGAATCTGTTATCAGTATATCAATACTTTCATTCTTAATTATAGAGATAAGCTGGTTTAATTCCTCAAACATACTTAAAGAAGCAGGCAGAGAAATGATCCTTGATCTCCTTTTGTTTTCCTTTAACTTTTTTAAGACCACAGCCTCTTCCCTGACAATAAAGACCAGCTCTGTATCAACGGGAAAGGCACTGGCCAGAGCCAGTGTGCGCATGACATGTCCCATACCTATCTTCTGGCCGCCATCAACCCGGAAAGCTATCCTTTTCATGAAATTTCACCTATACTTTCTTCTGCTGAACATCACTATTCATTCCTGCTAAATCTGGATTTTCATCCAGGGTTTTAATTACTCTCTTTATATCAATAATCTGTCCATCAGTATAAAACCTTTTATAGATCTCTTTAATTAACTCTAAATCTTTCTTTTCATCAACACATAGACGGTAATTTCTTCTCAAACCTGCAGGAGGATTAAGTTTTCCAACTTTAAAATATTCCGGATGCCTGTAGATATAAAGGCTGACATGTTCTCTATAGGGAGAGTTTCTGGCTTCTCCGTCCTTCTCTATATATTCAGCTGCCTTCTGCAGGGTTTCAGAGGAAAATATCTCTGCATCAAGACCTCTGGGATATCCGTCTTTCCCTATATTCACACCCATATAATCAAAATCAGAAACTAAATAATTCCGGATCAGCTCATCTACTATAAATGGATCAACCAGCGGACAATCCCCGGTAATTCTAACAATTATATCTACCTTATATTTTTCAGCTGCCTCCAGATAGCGGGATAGCACATCCGCCTCAGATCCACGGTAACAGCTGACCCCACAGGCCTCAGCAATCTGTGCTACTGTATCATCAGTCTGTTTATTACTGGTAGCAATAATAATCTGGTCAATTTTCTTGGCATGTTTTAGTCTTTCTATCAGATGGGCCAACATGGGTTTTCCCTCTATTTCCATGGCTACCTTACCCGGAAGTCTTTCTGAGCCCATTCTGGCCTGAACAATGGCAGCGACCTTTTTCATAAAAACGCCCCCAATACAGGTGATTAATGAACAAATCTATATTTTATCCCAGGTAATCGGTTCATAGGCCCTGATATTTTTCCGGGCAATCCGCCCGATTACCAGGTCATAATACTTTGGTTTAAGCCCTATTCCCGGCCTTAATACTGCAATCATCTCCGCAGTTATCCTGGTCCCTGCAGGTATATCCTGAACAGCAAAAATACTTCTTCTGCCCCTCCGGTAATGAATTTCCTCAACAGCAACATGTCTTTTTACCGGGCTGCCGATGGCTGCTTCAGCTTCCCTGATTCCCTTTACCATTGCCTTTAGCTCATCAGGCTCCAGGGCGAACTTATGGTCCGGACCGGGTAAATTCCTGTCCAGGGTAAAGTGCTTTTCTATCACCCTGGCACCCCGGGCAGCAGCGCTGATGGGGACAGTGATACCCAGGGTATGGTCAGAATAACCTACAGGAAGCTGAAAGGCCTGTCTTAAAGTATCCATGGCTGCCAGATTGACATCCTCAACAGGCATGGGATAACTTATCCCGCAATGCAGTAAGACTACCTGCTTATTGCCTTCATTATATATAGCTTCAAGGGCTTCCTCAATCTCCCCCAGATAAGCCATCCCTGTTGATAACAGGATGGGTTTACCCTTCCGGGCAATATAACATAAAAAGGGAATATCAATAC
>JAAYLO010000100.1 GCA_012521855.1 Halanaerobiaceae bacterium | reverse complement strand
TTATTTAGAATCATTCAACAATTGAATGAGGAGGTAAATCTGTGAATTTTGATTTTAGGGCAACTACTGTCCTTGCCATTAAGCATAAAGGCGAAGTAGCAATGGCCAGTGACGGCCAGGTTACTCTGGGTAATACCATAATGAAGGCTGGAGCAAAAAAAGTAAGGTATCTATATAATGCTAATGTGCTGGCAGGATTTGCAGGTGCATCGGCAGACGGTTTTACCCTGCTCGAAAAATTTGAAATAAAACTGGAAGAATATCATGGCAACCTGGAAAGGGCTGCAGTTGAACTGGCAAAGGAATGGAGGACAGATAAGATCTTAAGAAAGCTTGAAGCATTGTTAGTGGTCGGAAATATTGAAAAATTGCTGCTTATATCCGGTAATGGTGATGTTATAGAACCTGATAATGATATTATAGCCATCGGTTCGGGCGGTGCTTATGCTCAGGCAGCTGCACTGGCTATGGTTAAATTCGCCGGTGATATGACAGCAAAAGAGATTGCTTATGAGTCAGTAAAAATTGCTTCAGGTATATGTATTTATACAAATGATAATATAAAAGTAGAAGTATTGGCAGGAGGTGAATAAAGATAGAAGAACTGACACCGAGGGAAATAGTCGAAAGACTTGATAAATATATAATCGGCCAGGATAAAGCAAAAAGGGCAGTGGCCATTGCTCTAAGAAATCGGTATAGAAGAAAAAAGATAAAAGCAGAACTGCAGGAAGAGATAATTCCAAAAAATATTCTCATGATTGGACCAACAGGTGTTGGTAAGACTGAAATTGCCAGAAGATTGGCTAAAATTACAAATTCACCCTTTATAAAGGTAGAGGTAACAAAGTTTACAGAAGTCGGGTACGTAGGCCGTGATGTAGAGTCTATTATCAGAGACCTGGTGGAAATTGCAGTACAGATGGTAAAAAAGGAAAAAATCGAATCTGTTGAGGAAAGAGCCGAAAGGCTGGCTGAAGAAAGGATACTGGATATTTTATTGCCAGTACCCAAAAAAGGCAGGAGAGATCCCTTCGGATTTTTAATGAATGAATAAGAACAATATGATTCCAATGATGAGATTAATGAAGATACCTATAACAGAATCTACGAAAGAAGGGAACGATTAAGAAAAAAACTGGAAAATGGAGAATTAGATGACCAGGTAATAGAAATAAAAATAGAAACACAATCACCGCAAATGCTTGAACTTTTTTCTATAACAGGTGTAGAAGAAATAGGGATTAATTTTCAGGATATATTTGGCAACATCTTTCCTTCCCAGAAGAAAAAGAGAAAGGTTACCATTGCGGAGGCCAGGAATATCCTGAAACAGGAGGAAGCCCAGAAACTTATCGATATGGATGAAGTAAGCAGAGAGGCCATAGAAAAAGTTGAGAATGAGGGAATTGTATTTCTGGATGAAATCGATAAAATAGCCGGCCGTGAATCAGGTCATGGTCCCGATGTATCCAGAGAAGGAGTTCAACGGGATATACTTCCTATTGTAGAGGGTTCAACAGTTATGACCAAATACGGGCCGGTAAAAACTGATTATATTTTATTTATTGCAGCTGGTGCTTTTCATGTATCAAAACCATCTGATTTAATTCCGGAATTACAGGGGAGATTTCCCATAAGAGTTGAACTTAAGAGTTTGACAAAAGAAAATTTTGTAGATATATTATTACGCCCGAAAAATGCTCTGACTTTACAATATACTGCTTTATTGGAAACAGAGGATCTGGAAATAGAATTTACAAAAGAAGCAATAGAAGAGATAGCAGAGTTTGCCTATAGGGTAAATGAACAGACAGAAAATATTGGTGCCAGGAGGCTGCATACCATAATGGAAAGATTGCTGGAGGAACTTTCTTTTTCTGCACCTGATATGAAAGACAAAAAAATGATTATAGATGTTGATTATGTAAGGAAACAACTCTCTGATGTAGTACAAAATAAAGATTTAAGCAAATATATAC
>JAAYLO010000099.1 GCA_012521855.1 Halanaerobiaceae bacterium | reverse complement strand
TATTAAGTCAGTATATTCTATTAAATCAGTTTCGTTTTACTATACTATAATCAGAACAGGTACCTTCAAACAGCAGGGAATAAGTTCCATTTATACTTCCTGAGTCTTCATCAATTATCTTCAACTCAACCTCCCGGGGCTCTCCCTTATCTCCTCTCTTATTTAATATTTAATTTAGTTTAAAATCCGGAAAAGGCAGCTGTCCCTCATTATTATCATTATCTAAAAGCTCATTATAGATCCTTCTGGTCATATCATCTGTAAAGAATTCTCTATAATCCAAGATCATCCCTCATTCAATGATTTATTTTATAATAATATATGCAATTAACATGGATATTATTCACTTAGAAGCATATCTCCGTATTTAATATACTCTCTTTTCCGCATATATTCAGAAATAAGCAGTGTCAGTATTGCCGGCAGCAAAAAATGAAGTAAAATCATCGGAAAGACAGCTGTAGTCCCCATCACCTCAATAGTTGCAAACTGGCCAACCAGCCCGCTTGTCCCCATTCCTGCTCCGATGGGGTTGTTTTCCATCTTAAAAATAACCGTACCCACTGGTCCCAGAATGGCGGAAGTAATCGTAGGAGGGAGCCAGATTAAAGGGTTTTTAATTATGTTCGGTATCTGGAGCATGGAGGTTCCAATTCCCTGGGCTATCAATCCCCCTATCTTGTTTTCCCGGTAACTGGCCACTGCAAAGCCAATCATCTGTGCCGAACAGCCAATGGTGGCAGCACCGGCTGCCAGTCCCTCTAAACCTAAGGAAATGGCCAGTGCAGCACTACTGATGGGCAGAGTCAGGACCATACCCATCAAAGTAGAGACAAGAATACCCATGGGGATTGGATGAAGTTCTGTTGTTACATTTATTAGATTACCAATCCAGCTCATTATATTTACCATAACAGGCCCCAGCAAAACACCAACAATTCCGCCTGTGATTATTGTGCCTGCAGGAACCAGTACTATATCTACCTTTGTCTTCCCCTGAATAAATCTTGAAAATTCCGCCCCGGCCAGAGCTGCTACGAAAGCCCCGACAGGTTCTCCGATATTCACCAGTACTTCTCCTGTTCCGCTGATATCTATTGTTCCTGCCCCGACAGCCCCGCATATTATAGAGGAAAATATCCCCAGCGGTGATGCCCCAACACTATAGGCAACCCCAGTCCCGATGGCTGGACCCATTAGATGCTGTGCAACAACACCAAACTTCACAAGGATATCAATTTTCAACAATGTACCCAATTGCTTAAGTATCAGGCCAATGATTAAAGATGCAAAAAGTCCCTGGGCCATACCATTCAGTACCTTGATTAAGTAATCCCGAAATTTTTTACCTGCTTTTATTTTCATATCTTCCACTCCCTTTTCACCTGCATTTACTTGCTTTCTTTCATATTGTGGATAAATTATTAATATTATAGCATAATGAAAACAAAAAATCAGCTGTTAATACGCATTTTTTTACTCATTGAGTATTCATACTACATAATTTCTTTAATTCCGGAGATAAAGCCGGCAATTGCTTGCAGCAGGAGTTCTTTGTCTTCAGCATATTTCTTTATTATCCTTATCAGGGCAGTACCGATGATAATTCCATCAACATGTTCAACTACTTTTTTCGCTTTTTCTGGTCCATTTATTCCAAAACCAAGAGCGAGGGGCAGATCAGTATATCTCCTTACCCTCTCCAGATATGTTTTAATCTCCTCTTCTGAACCCTGCTCAGTACCTGTGATTCCAAGAAGTGATACACAATAAAGAAAACCGGATCCTATTTCACCATATAGTCTCAATCTTTTTTCTGTACTGACAGGAGTTACCATGAATATAGGCGGGAGATTATTTTTCTTTAAATCCTGATAAAACTCGATATCCTGTTCATAAGGGAGATCAGGGATTATCACACCTGAAACCCCGGTTCTTCCTGCATCACTGATAAACTTATCTTTTCCATAACTCAATATTGGATTGTATGATCCCATCAACAAATAAGGTGCCCTTATTCTCCCCCTTAAGCCCTCTAACATCTCAAAGATCTTCTTTAAGTTTGTACCGGAGTGTAGAGCCCGCTGGCCGGACTCCTGAATTACCGGTCCATCCAGTAAGGGGTCAGAGAAGGGTATTCCAATCTCAATTAAATCAGCACCGCTTTTGTCCAGTGTTAATATAATCTCTTCTGTCATGGCCAGATCAGGGTCACCGGCTGTAATATACGGCATCAGAGCCTTCTTTTTGAAGACCATTTTTAAGCCTTCTGCATTATTTGTCCTTTCACTCAAGATTGACTTATTCATAACTTTACTCCCTCCAGATATCTTAAAACAGTCTCTACATCTTTATCCCCTCTGCCAGAGAGATTTATTACAATACTTTCTTCCTTACTTAAAAAAGGAGCTATCTTCATGGCATAGGCCAGGGCATGGGAACTTTCAAGGGCAGGTATAATCCCTTCTTTTTTGCAGAGAAAACAGAAGGCCTCCACTGCCTCCCGGTCTGTTACGGTTTTATACTCTACCCTGTTTATTGTCTTTAGATAGCTGTGTTCAGGCCCCGCTCCCGGATAATCAAGACCGGCTGATATAGAATGTGCAGGCAGGATCTGGCCGTCTTCATCCTGCAGCAGATAGGATTTGCAGCCATGCAAAACACCTATCCTTCCCATATTAATACTTGCGGCATGTTTCCCTGTACTGATCCCTTCTCCAGCGGCCTCAACACCGATCAGTTTCACATTCCTGGCTTTTATAAAGGGATAAAAGATCCCCATAGCATTACTTCCTCCTCCAACACAGGCAATTATATAATCAGGCAGATTTCTTTCCTGCTGGTAAAACTGTTCCTTTAGCTCATCACCGATAATCCTCTGAAAATCCCTGACCATTAAGGGATAGGGGTGTGGCCCTACAACTGATCCTAATATATAATGAGTATTTTCAACATTAGTTACCCAGTCCCTGATGGCTTCATTTGTAGCATCTTTGAGTGTTCCTGTTCCTGAATAAACAGGCCTGACCTCTGCTCCAAGGAGTTTCATCCTGACCACATTCAGTTTCTGTCTCTCCATATCTTTTATCCCCATATAGATGCAACAATCCAGTCCGGCTCTGGCTGCTACGGTTGCTGTAGCAACACCGTGCTGCCCGGCACCGGTCTCGGCTATTATCCGCTTTTTCCCCATCCTATTAGCAAGTAATATCTGCCCCAGAGTATTATTGATTTTATGGGCACCAGTATGGTTTAAATCCTCTCTTTTTAAATATATTCTTGCACCAGCCAGGCTCTCTGTTAATTTCTCTGCAAAATACAATGGAGTCGGCCTTCCGCTGTAATCTCTCAATAATCCCCTCAGTTCCTTTTGAAAACCTTCATCTTGTTTTATACTGAAATAGGCTTTCTCCAGTTCTTCCAGGGCAGCTACCAGGGTTTCCGGTACAAAACTGCCGCCAAATTCACCAAAATAACCATTTTCTGTTGAAACATAAGTTGCCATCCGATCTCCTCCCGTTTTCAATCTATTTTCCGGACAGATTTTTTCTTCTGTAACCTTCAATAAGCTCTAATGTCTTGCTCAAGAGCTTTCCATCCTTAATTCCTGGTCTTTTCTCAATCCTGCTATTTATATCAATTGCAGCCATTTCTATGGTTTCCAGAGCCTCCACAATATTATCCGGACCAAGACCACCGGCCAGAATAAAGGGTTTATCCATTTTCAAATACCGGAAAATACCCCAGTCAAAGTTCTTCCCTGTTCCACCCCTTTTCTGTCCTGTCCTGTTATCAAAGAGATAATAATCAGCTCCAGGATATTGAGCAATACTCTTTTCTATGCTCCTTATACTTTGGCCTGGTTCAATACAGATTGATTTGATGGTTTTTAAAGGACATCTCTCAAGCAGATCTCTTTCTTCATCACCATGAAACTGTATATAGTCAAAAAGACCTGTTTCAAGAATATCCATCAACAGCTTCTCTCCCGGATTTTGCACGACAGCTACCCGGCTTATGAAAGGAGGAATATCCTCAAGAAGAGCAGCTGCCTTCTCAGTACTGATCTGCCTCGGGCTTTCTGCAAAGATAAAACCAAGGGCATCTATTCCCAGAGACACACAGAGCACAACATCCTCTCTCCTTGTTAACCCACAGACCTTAACCCTCATATGGCTTACCCCTCTCCTGGAACAGTTCCCTTATTTTCTCTCCCGGCTTATCTGCCTTCATCAGGCCTGTGCCGATAAGCACACCGTCAACTCCGATCTTTCTTAAATAATCAATGTCCTCCCTGTCAGTAATCCCGCTCTCTGAAATAATCTTATAATTATCCCTGTTTTTCATCTCTTTCAACAATGAGATTATTTTCTCTGTATTGGTCAGGTCAATTGTAAAGTCATTCAGATTGCGGTTGTTTACGCCAATAATTTCAGCTCCGGCATCTATAGCCTTCTCCAGATCAATTCTGTCGTGGACTTCCACCAGGGCTTCCATACCAAGGGAATGTGTAATATCAAGCATTTTTTTCAGCTTTTCCTTTCTGAGTATTGCAGAGATAAGTAATACAATATCTGCACCAATAAAAAAACTTTCATAGACCTGCAGGCTGTCTATTATAAAATCCTTTCTTAAGAGCGGTAAATCAGTCTTCTTTCTTAATTGCCTGAAAAGTTCCGTACTGCCCTGAAAAAATTATTCATCAGTCAGGATAGAAACCGCATCTGCCCTCGCCGAAATATAACTATTAAGCTGTCTTTCCGGCTTAAATTCCTCAGCCAATAAACCCTCAGAAGGAGAAGCTTTTTTTATCTCTGCCAGCAAAACAAAATCTTTTCTCTTCAGGATTTCTTTCAAAGAGCGGCGGCTTTTTCTCATTTTCTTCAATTCCTTCTTTTTTTCAGCCAGAATTATTTCCAGGATATTGTTCTGATCCAGAATAAGTCTATCTTTCATACTATTGCCTCCCTGGAATTTGTATAGTGAATTAACTCCAGCAGCTTTTCATAGGCTTTACCGCTGTCAATTACCTCTTCAGCAAGTTCTATCCCCCTTTTCCAGTCAGTAACCAACCCTGTCACTATAAAACCTGCTGCAGAGTTAAATAAAACACCCTCCCGGCAGGGGCCTTTCTTGCCCTTTAAAACATCCAGTACGATCTTTTTGTTGTAATCAGGGCTGCCGCCGCTGATTTCTTCCAGTTTAATCCGAGACAACCCGGTATCTTCAGGATATATGAATATCTCTTCGATAATACCATCATGGAGATAGGCAACCCTGTTTTCTCCTGTAAGGGAAAATTCATCAAGTCCATCACCATTGACAACCATGGCTCTCTTTAAACCCAGATTCTTTAAAACACAGGCAACAGGGTAAACTAATGAGGGTTCATAGACACCCATTATTTGATATTTTACATGTGCAGGATTAATAAGGGGACCGAGGAGGTTGAATATGGTTCTGATTCCCAGTTCCCTCCTCGGCTTCAGGGCATATTTCATGGCCCTGTGATGGACAGGAGCATATAGAAAAGCAATATTCGTATCCAGCAGGCATTTTTCTGCCTGTTCTGCTGTAATATTCAGATTGACTCCCAGTGCTTCCAGGAGATCTGCACTCCCGCTGCTGCTGGAAACTGAGCGGTTTCCATGT
The DNA here is from genome assembly GCA_012521855.1 of Halanaerobiaceae bacterium. GTDB lineage: Bacteria > Bacillota > Halanaerobiia > Halanaerobiales > DTU029 > JAAYLO01. Next base: position 2,657 of record JAAYLO010000099.1, on the reverse strand, counting down.
TTGGCTACAGAAAGGCCTGCTCCAGCCAGAACAAAGGCAACCGTTGAGGATATATTAAAGGTATTTGATCCATCACCACCAGTTCCACAGGTATCAATGGTTAAATCATCAATATTCCTGATTGAAACTGCTTTTTCTCTTAAGGCCTTTGCAGCACCTGTTATCTCTGCAATACTTTCACCCTTCATCCTCAGTGCAACCAGGAAACCGGCAATCTGGCTTTCACTGGCCATTCCGCTCATTATCGCCAGCATGGTCTCTTTCATCTCCAGTTCACTGAGATCATTACCATCCACTACTTTCTCCAGATACTTACTGAACATCTTTTTTACCTCCTTAAATAATTCTTAAGCCAGAGGAAAAAAGAGTTCAGTTATAATATATTATTTTTTTCTGGAAATAAAAAAACCAGGCCGAATTATAATACCTGGTTCAGTATCTTTGTCTGATCTCATCTCTTCTAAACTAAACTCTCAACTCCACTCCGGCTCGGCTCCACTATTCTCTATTTGATTTTGTATATAATAACCTATTTATAGTAATTTGTCAAGACTGTTCAAAAGTTTTTTGCTTTATTCTAAACCAATAAGGCGTGCCCATATTTCCATAATTCCGAACAAGATTAATATTACTACTGCTATCCACATTCCAGTAAACTTACCCTGGCCGGCCTTTTCTTCCTCTTCTTCAAAGCCGCTATCAACTGATTCGTTCTTACTATATTTTTTCTTCAGAGCTAATAAAAATACAATGAAAAATATTGTACTTGAAAGCAAAACAATTATAAACCAGGCCGGTATCTTATCACTTTCAGCGATGATCTGACTGATTCCTCCTAAAAAGGCTGCATTCAGGTTGTTAAAGGCATGGAAGACTATGGGAGGCCAGATCGAATTGGTTAACAGCATGAGATAACTCATTACCAGGCCTAACATGGTTGCTGGAACTAAGTTGCTTATACCATTGGGAATATGAAAAAGCCCAAACAGGATTCCGACAATTATCCAGCTGTATCTCCTGTTGTATTTTTCATAGGCACTTTGCATAAATCCCCTGAAAAATAATTCCTCACAGGCAGGTGCTAAAACGGTCATTGAAATTATAAGCAAGACTGCCTGAACAGGACTACCATCAAAAGATATATCAATATCAATATCTAAAGCTCCTATATTGGCACTTATTACTTTTTCAATTATAGTATTGATGAACATGGCTGGAAACCAGATTGTAAAACCAAGCAATGCAGACAAAAATAAATCAGCCCCATCTGCCTTCTTCAGTTTAAAACTCTCCTGATATGAGTACCCCTTTTTTCTTGAGACCAGTAAAACCAGTCCCAAAATCCAGACCAGCTCGTTAATCAATGTATTAATACCTATTCCTATTACAGGTACTAAGAGCATGGAACCTCCCAATAATAAAACAGTCATGAGCAGAAAAGTCCAGTTTGCTGTTTTAATATCAGGCACCAGTCTTTTATCTGTCATATACAACCCCCCTTATTTAATATTTTTGTCAGGAATAAATTATTATTAATTGCCAATAATTGCCCTAGTAAACACCATGGATCCATTTACTGCTTCCTCTGTTTGTTTCACTATCCAGAGTGAACCTTTTTCATTTCCATCAAGCCGGGTGCTGCCCATTAAATACATATCTTCATAAGTTTCAGCTCTCCTGTTTCTTTCTTAATCACATATAGGGAATATTTTCTACGCCGTCAGGTTAATATTTTCGATTTAAAGCAACGATTACAAAACGGTGTTCTGTACAGGATATAAACCCTTTCTCATTCAGTTCTTTTTCTAACTTACACAAGTTATCAAAACAGGAATCCACAGAAAAACCGGGAAATTCCCATTCAATTATCTTTGCCAGATAGACTAATGCACCAATATCAAAGAATTTAAGTTTCGGAAATGATTCATCGGAAAATATTATTTTAAACCCCGCTTCCTCCAACAACTTAGTATTACTCTTCAGATCATGGTCCTGGCCCGGCTCAAAGCCCTCAATTATCTTTTCTGATAAATCATTATTGTTTTTCCCGCCGACCTGCTGGGTTATAAAATACCCGCCATTTTTCAGTACCCGCCTTACCTCTCTTGCATCAAAGGATTCATGTCTATTAATGACCAGATCAAACTCATCTGTATCATAGGGGATTTCTCTATCATCAAAGATCTGTCTTACCCTGATTCCCAGGGGAGCCAGGTTTTTCTTACATAATTCTACATTTGGAGGATAGGCCTCTGTAACACTGGTCAATGAATGAGGATGGCCAAGGCTTAACAGGAATTCTCCGCCGCCTGTGCCCATATCAAGTAACTTACTATCCGGTTTCAGATATTTTAAAACAATCTCCTTATAATCCCAGGGCAGGGGGGCGCTCTCCCATCTTCCATCCAGGTATGAAAAATCCCATCCCCTGAAGACTTGCTCTTCTTTCTTCCAGGCTTCTCTTAATTTTTCTAAATTCATAAAACATCCCTTGTTTTATTTATTCTTCCGGTATTTTTATAATCCTTCTTGTTCTGTAATACGCTTATGAGAAAAAAGATTAATTCCAACTGGCCAATTAGCAGACATAATAATATTGATGACCGCCTTTATATCCGCCTTTTTATATCGTCTTGCTATATATCGCTCTTCGATAT
>JAAYLO010000098.1 GCA_012521855.1 Halanaerobiaceae bacterium | reverse complement strand
ATTGTATTCTTTGCAGTAGATACTCAGGAAGTCCATATGACTACAAGGCTTGCCGGGGCTAAGACTACATTTCTTCCATTTAATAAAGGCTGTGATGGAGGAAAAGGGAATCCGGATAATCCTGATGGTTTTAGAACAGCATATCTCTGGGAGGAAATACTTCAAAAGGACAGCCTGCTGGATATACTGAAAAGGTTTGTATATATAGAAACTAAGGAGAAGAAGGATATAGACGGGAACACTTATACATCGGAAACCCTCATATTTCCAAGATACCACCAACTGGATGTAGTAAGAAAACTGGAGGCAGATGCGAGAGAAAAGGGTGTTGGAACAAACTATCTTGTACAGCATAGTGCAGGATCAGGAAAAACCAATTCCATATCATGGCTTGCTCACAGGCTGGCCAATCTTCATGATGAAGAAGATAACCTTGTATTTGATTCAGTGGTTGTGATTACCGACAGGAGGGTTCTGGACAGGCAGTTACAGGATAGTATTTATCAGCTGGAACATAAACACGGAGTTGTGGAGAAAATAGATAAAGACTCCAATCAACTGGCTGAAGCCCTGAAAAGCGGAACAAGAATTATTATCTCTACATTGCAGAAATTCCCCTTTATAATTGAAAAGGTTGGAGAACTGGAAGACCGCAAATATGCAGTAATTATAGATGAGGCCCACTCCAGCAGTGCAGGGGAAAATATGGCTTCATTAAGGGAAGTGTTGTCTGCGAACACTCTGGAAGAAGCTGCAAAACTTGATGAGGAATTCGAAAACCAGGAATATGACCCTGAGGAAGAAATCTTAAAAGTAATAAAGAAAAGGGGGAAACAAGCCAATATCAGTTTCTTTGCCTTTACTGCCACACCCAAAGCAAAGACCCTTGAGATGTTTGGAACTATAGGTGAAGATGGACTTCCCCATCCCTTCCATATATATTCTATGAGGCAGGCCATTGAGGAAGGGTTTATACTGGATGTACTTCAAAATTATGTCACATACGAAACCTATTTCAAACTGGCAAAGAAGATAGAGGATGACCCTGCCTTTGACAGGGCCAAGGCTACAAAGGCACTCACAAGATATGTCAGCCTTCATCCCCATAATATTGCCCAAAAGACTGAAATCATGGTGGAGCACTTTAGAAAAGTAACCAGGCATAAAATAGGGGGAAGAGCCAAGGCAATGGTTGTAACCAGTTCCAGGCTCCATGCTGTACGCTATAAACTTGCCTTTGACGAATATATAAAAAAGAAGGGTTACAGGGATATGAAAACCCTGGTAGCCTTTTCCGGGACAGTAAAGGATGATGGAATAGAATATACCGAGAGCGGTATGAACAAATTTAAGGAATCAGAACTTCCGGAACGCTTTGCCACTGATGAATATCAGGTACTGCTGGTTGCAGAAAAATATCAGACAGGCTTTGACCAGCCACTTTTACATACCATGTATGTGGATAAAAAATTGTCCGGAGTAAAGGCAGTACAGACATTATCGAGGCTCAACAGAACCTGTACCGGGAAAGATGATACATTTGTTCTCGATTTTGTAAATAAGGCAGAAGATATTCAGGAAGCCTTCAGACCCTATTATCAGGAAACCATTGTAGAGGAGGTAACAGAACCAAACCTTCTTTATGATATTGAAAGCCAGTTGCATGCCTATGGTGTGTATTTAAAAGACGAGCTGGATAGGTTCAACAGTATATATTTCAAACCAAAGGGAAAAAAGAACTCCAGGGACAGGACAATATTAAACCACTTGATAGATATGGCAGTAGAGAGGTTTAAGAAACTGGAGGATCAGCTAAAAGAAGATTTTAACAGTCAGGCAATGAAATATGTGAGGCTTTATTCTTTTATCCTTCAAATAACTCCCTTTGAAGATGTGCAACTACATAAATTGTATGTATATTTGACATATCTGCTTAAAAAACTGCCAAAGGAAAAAGGGTCTACTGTTCACCTGGCAGATGAAATCGCCCTGGAATATTATAAGATTGAAAAAACATTTGAAGGGAGTGCTTCATTAACTCCTGATGATGAAAATATGCCAGTTACACCTGTCAGATTCGCAGGAACAGTAGTAAGGGAGGAACAGGAAGAATACCTTTCCAGCATAATTGAGAGGCTTAATAAACGGTTTGGAACTGACTTTACAAAAGCAGATCAATTATCGGTGGAGCAAATTAAAGAAGATTTTGCTGCAGATGAGGAATTGGTGCAAAAGGCTAAGACGAATACCATTGATGATTTTAAATTTGCCTTTGAGAAGGTATTTATAGACAAAGTAATTGACAGAATGGATCAGAACCGGGCCTTCTTTACCCGGGTTTTGGATGATGAGCAGTTTAAAAATGCCCTCATGGAGTATATGTTGGTTGAGACATACCAGCGTTTAAGGGGTATTGCGTAAACATTGGTAAAAATGCAGTTTATCTTTATGTGCAATAGCAATGAGGTATAATATAAGTACATCCCTCATTGCTTTTTTTATGCAAATAGGTGGAAAGAGGAAGATTGAAGATAAATAATATAAGTAATATAAGTTTTCACATAGCTTTAATGATCCTGATAATCTGTTCCACACTTTACCGGGATAGATCCTTTGCTATCTTATATAATTCCTGTAACTCCTTTCGGGAGGTCAGCTTATCCAGAGCATGGGCAAAAGCAGGATTAGAGGCCATGATAGCTTTGATCTTATCAACCGTTATCCTTTCATTTGTCCTGTCCAGAAGATAATCAATGGAAACATCAAAAAAACTGCTATTCTTATAATCATTTCAGCATCAGGAATCCTCTTGCCGAGTTCATATTGTGATAAAGCCTGATTTGTAATATTCAGTTCTTTAGAAAGCTCAATCTGTGTGGCCTTTTCTCTTTTCTTAATGATCTGAGTTTTTTCTAAAGGACATTACGCTTTTCTCCTGACTAAACAATTTGCTTATGATTTTCACTATATTTCTCAACTATAAGAGGTAAGGGGATTAAAACACAAGAATTTAGCAGTTGAATTATTGAGTAGAATCAAATATAAAATAGACTTGATGATTCTTGAAGCAAAAGAAATATCATAGAAAAGACCGGGATTGCATTATCAATTTCTAAGATGCATAAAGGACTTTAGTGCTGTTTTGCTGAAAAACTATCCAAAAGGGAAGTTATACTTTGTCTATGTTTATAGAAAAACAGGAAGTTATAACAAAGTATAGTAGACAATAAAAGAAAAAATATAGTATAATAAATTTAAGCTTTACAGGAAAAGAAAAAAATGAAAGGGAATAGATGCTTATGGAAGCTCTGGCTAATGTGAATCAGTTTGGTGTTTGAGGGTTACGAGAAGATGAATTGATGGAAGTTAATGTGGAGCAGGGCCTGTTGTTATATTCGGTGTAAAATTAACTGCATGTGCAACTGCTTATGGAGCCGGTTATGCATTGGGTAAAGCTTATTAGCATGCTGCAAATTCCAAGTAAATTATATAAATATTGTCATATTATAAAAGGATATTTATTTGAAGGGGGTTAATAAAGTATGATAAATAGTATAAAAGACTTTATAAAAAATAACTTCAGTCCTTTAGAGATTAAAATATGGTGCTTAATTCTAATAGGTTTTGTTGCTTATTTCGCAGGTAGAATTTTAGGTGTTTTTTATTCTCATATGATTAATACTTGATAATATGATTTATCTTCATTTGTATTTTCTATATAATTTAGGCACATGAATAAAATGCTAAAATTAGAGTTAAAACGCTCCAGATATATATTTGTCTTATAAAAGTTAAGATCAGCAGAAGGTTCATAACGATGGAGACCGTTACCATACGATATGAGAAGGGTTAGGCATTTTAAATTATGTAATATTACCACTTTATAAATCAGAACAGCCAGAATCAAAAGATGTGGTTCTCCCCATTGAATTAGACACATAGTTTAAATATATTTCGTATTCTCCCGGACTTTTATAATTCAGAGATAAATGAAAACAAACTTTTATCCATGGACCAGCCTACTACCTTGCAGAAGTAAAGGTCTATTATTACTGTAAGATAAAGCCAACCTCCTGCAGTAGGTCCATATGTTGAATCAGAGGCCAGGCTCTATCAGGCTCTTTTACATTAAAATGACGGTTCAGGAGATTATCTTTTAGGGGAAGATTATGCTCTGAATTAGTTGTCCTTTTTAGTTTTCCTTTCTGTATTGCCCATTAACCAATTTCTTTCATGAGTCGTTCTATCCGCTTTTTATTGTAATGATAGCTTTCTACAGCAAATTCATTGCTATGTTCCCGGATGAAACCATATATCATTCCGGTCCTTTTGAGAAGATGGCCGCTGCCTTTTTTAAGATATCGCGTTCTATCTGGATTTCTCTTAATTCTTTTTTCAGTCTCTGGATTTCTTCCTGTTCTCTGAGCAAGATATTTAGTTGATTCCTAATTCTTCAGCGATTACTTTAGGGGAAGGCCACATAGGATGAAATGAAAATAATGTAATCCGGGAGGTTTTATTTATGGTTAATAGGATTAATAGGTTTCTACCAACGGATGTTCAGATTAATAAAGAGGATGAAGTAAAAGAGCTTAATTATTCTTATTTCAGTTTAGAAGATAAAATAGAAAAATATAATGAATATATGCTTATAAATTTTCCGGATATTACAAAAAATAAGAAAACGATCACCTATGAACGTGTAATATTGCATAAAACACATGATAATTTAAGAAAACGGGTGGAACCTGTGAAGGAGAATAAGGAGAAAAAGATCGACCTGGAAAATTTATTAGAATCTGAACAGAACAAAATCTCTTTATAGAAAAGGTTTAGTTTCTGCGAGTTTCATAAAAAACTATTTGATTATTAATCAATATGAATTTATTAAGCAGTAAAGGAGTGGAGTACAATATTCCGGACGATCAAACTGCTGAGACGAATGAAGATGATTTAAATTTTTTAAGGGGTCTTTTAAATGAGTAAATTAGTTGTTCTGGATTCTTTTATTATATAATAGACTGCCTTCTTATCTTGACAAAGGTGAAAGAGAAGCAATTGTATTATTTATTGAAATTGATGGGGATGTATTACTTATGGATGATGGTGATGGTAGAAGGATAGCAAGAGCATTTATTAAGAAATAATTCAGATCATACTTTTCAACTATGTGAAGTGTTATATCAAGAAAATATCATTGAACTAGATCCTATTACCATAAGTCTTAAGTTAAGACAGGCTAATTTTAAAACTATTAAATAAAGAAGATATTTTCTGCCTTACATTGTACACTGGGATATAATATAAGAGGAGTTTTTTGAGTTGTTTTTAATAGCAACAGGACCAGAAACTTACACCTCGATAATAAGAATTAAAATGGTTAAAGCATCACAATGCCTTAATAATCCTTATATACTGTTTCAATTTTTCTGCTGGCATATCCTTTGCTATCTTATATAATTCCTGTAGCTCCTTCCGGGTTAATAATTTATCCAGGATCCGTGCAAATTCGGGATCAGAGGCCATGACAGCTTTGATCTTATCAACTGTTATCCTTTCATCTGTCCTGTCCAGAAGATAATCAATGGAAACATCAAAAAAATCTGCTATTCTTATAATCATTTCAGCATCAGGCATCCTCTTGCCGAGTTCATATTGTGATAAGGCCTGGCTGCTAACATTCATTTCTTTAGAAAGCTCAATCTGTGAGAGATTTTTTTCTTCTCTTAATAACCTCAGTTTTTTTCCAAAGGACATTGCTTTTTTCTCCTAAATAAACATTTTGTTTATTATAATTATAGCACTTTTTCTCAAAAAGTAAAAAAAACAAACAATATGAATAAAAACAGGGCCAAAAATACTTAATTTAAACTGTATGTTTGTGCTATAATCTGTATATAAATAACAAAAAATAAAAAATCAGGGAGGTGCTATTATTGAATACCCTTAAAATACTCAGGGAAAGAGAAAACCTGTCCCAGGTTGAAATAGCAGAAAAGCTGAACATTACACCCCAGAGATATTACCTGTATGAGAAGGGAAAAAGAAAATTGCCTGTAAAGATAGCAAAAAAGTTGGCTGATTATTATGGTGTGACCCTGGAGGAAATTTTTTTTGGAGATTAATCAAACAATCTGTTTAATTATTGGGAGTGAGGGGGAGGAAAGGTGCAAATTATTAAAGATCTGGAACATTACATAATGGCACTGGAATCCATCAAAAAAAGTTGTCTTAAGAATGCCATCAATAATGATTACAAAAGTGCCCTTTTATTCGCAGGCCAATATGTATCTTATTCAGCCTGTCAGTCAGCATTGTTTGAATTAATAAAGAAGTACGAGAAGATTGATATTCCGGAAGAGAAAGATATGATCTAGTCCCGGGACAAGCGGTTTTATATAATGACAGAACGGGTTTTTGCTGAAAGATAAATAATGATGTGGCTATGGTATAAGGAAATTTAAATAATAGTGCAGCTATTTTCTTATGGGCTATAGCCTATACTTTGATCGGCAGAACAGTAGGAATGAGTTCTATAATTAATAATTATGTAGTTGGTTGGAAAACTCTGGCCTTTATAAATGCAGGATTCGCCCAGGGGAAAAAATGACAGGATACCCGGGCTACTGAAGAAGTAGAGGGGTGACATAAGGTTTTCAACATTCTCATAATAGTCCTCATAATCGGTTTCATCTTTATGGTGAAATATTTTTTGCTGTCTTTAATAATACCTACAGCTTTTTCCGGGATGATAACATAAAATCAGACATGATCTGTGTAATAAAAGTTATCTTTAATTTTGAAGGATTACATTATACTACAGAGCCAGTACGACTATTAAGATAATATGTCCTGGCTTTTTATATATGAAAAATACCATATAATAGAAGGAAAATCAAAAGAAATATAGAAGT
>JAAYLO010000097.1 GCA_012521855.1 Halanaerobiaceae bacterium | reverse complement strand
CTAAAGCACAATAAAGAATGGAAGAAACAATTAGATGATAATTATTACAAAATAAAGAATCCGATTAAAGAATTAAAAGAAAGTAAAAGAAAAAATCCAGGAAATTGTGGTGACTGGTTACGGGTAAGGATACCAGCACTGTATGGAGCTGATAGTGGTAAAGGATGGGTAAAGGCAATGAAACGACTGGCTACTGTTTAAAATTATTAGTATAAAAATTGGGTTTCTATTTATTTACCTACTAAAGCTTGACACAAACGAAATAGTGTGTAAAAATAGATTTATTCAGAAAAGTATAATATAATTTTTATTGAATGAGTGGCCGTGAAGAAAAGAATTTACATATTAAACGAGTGTATGAGTTGTTTATAAAGGACAGATAAAGATGAAAAGAATAATTAAGTTGTGTGCAGTAATCATTATTTTACTGATTATATTGTCTGCCTTTCTCATCGGGTTGATTATCAAATATGGTTATGGAGTAAGCCAGCAGGGAAATATCTATGTTGTAAAGAATACGGAGTATACCGGATTATCTGAACAGGAGCGTTTTATTACTGATTTTGATTTTCTATATAATGAATTGAAGGAGAATTATGTGCTCTTTGATTATAAAGAACAGGTTCTCGGACTGGATCTGGAAAAGGAGTATCAGTCTTATCGGAAGAAGATAGAGATGGTTAATGATGAAAGAAAATTTTATGCACTCTGTAGTGAGTTTGTAAGGCTTTTTGATGATGATCATATGGATTTCGCCTGTTATTCCCGGGAAACCAGACAGAAGATCAGAAGTGTCATCAATAGTGATTATACTGTCCTTTTTGATTATAGAGTGATTGAAGGAAAACCGATAATAATAAGTGCCCACCGGGATTTCGATGCACCTGGCTGGGAAATCATATCAATTAATGATATCCCTTTTCGGGAAATAGAGGCTGTCATGAAAAAGACCTTACATAAACAGCGGATAAAAGGCGGGGAGATTTTACAGTACTTTTCTCTCTATAAAGAGACGATTCCTGAAAAGCTTGAAATCCTACTGAAGAACCGTAATAATGAAGAAAAATATATAGAGATTGACTTTTCCAGAAGATACGAACCCCTGTTGGAGAGGGGGACGCCGGATATAAACTTTGGCCATTATCAAAATGATCAATTGCCGCAGGCCAGAACAATAGATGAGAAGATAGGATATATCCTGATTCCATCCTTTTCTCCACCACCCCGGGTCATGAGGGAGACTTTTAAGAAAATCGTTGAGGATTTTGAGAATATTGGTATCAAAGGACTTATTATCGATATAAGGTACAATGGGGGAGGCAATGAGAGTTTCAGGGATATCCTGGGTTATCTGACCAGTGAGGAAATAGTAATTTGCAATTTCAGGTATAAAAAAACAGAAAGGTTTCAGGACATTTTTTATTTAAGACACTTATATGAGTCCTTAAGGTTCAAGACCTCAAGAAAAGCTGAGAAAGGCTATACTGACTGGTGGGCCTGGACCATTAAGCCTGCTGATAACCAATTTTTGACCACTATTCCAGTTGTTTTACTGGCCAATGATTATACTTTCAGTTCAGCTGATAGTTTTGTGGGTGCCTGTCTGGAATATGATCTGGCTCATGTGCTCGCCAATTCCGTAAGATTATCCGGCGGCGGATTGCCTGTGAGGGTCTTTTTACCCAGCAGGAACTATTATGTCAGTTACGGGGTCTGGGAGGGTTGGAGCAGTGACCTCTCCCATTTAATTGAAGGCAGGAAGCTGGAGCCGGACATAAGGGTAGAGCAAACCCTGGAGGATTATTTTCAGGGAATAGATACTTATCTAAAGACAGCTCTGGATTATCTGGATAAGATTATACTGGAAACGGAGGGGATTTAAGTAATTATGTTTAAAAAAAGGGTTTTACTGACCAAGGCTGTGACAGATCAAGGGGAAAGCAAGAGGGAGAAGGAGCATCGCGAACTTGCCTATCGTGTTGCCCTGGAAGGGATTGTTCTGCTGAAAAATGAGGGAGCCCTGCCTGTTGAACCGGGGAAAATTGCCCTTTATGGAGCAGGTGTATCAAGGACAATCAAGGGCGGGACAGGCTCCGGTGAGGTAAATGAACGTTACAGTGTCAGTATTCTGGAAGGAATGAAAAATGCCGGTTTTACTGTTACAACCATGAACTGGATTAATGATTACGAAGCCTTATTCAGGGAAAAGGAAGAGGTTTATACCAGAGAAGCAAGGAAAAAAATACTGAAACTGGAGATAATGAACCTGATGGCAGATCCTTTCAGATATCCCTATGGACGGGAAATTACTGATGAAGATATAAGGGAAAGTGATACAGACACCTGTATCTATGTGGTTTCCCGCCAGGCCGGTGAAGGCGGAGACCGCAGACTGGATAATGATGATTATAGTTTGTCAGAATTGGAGAAAAAGAATATCAAAAAATGTGCTGAATCTTACAGGAATACTATTGTTGTTATAAATACAGGCTCTGTATTTGATCTGGCTTTTGTGGAGGAGATCCCTGGTATTAATGGCCTGATATATTTCTGCCAACAGGGCACACAGGGCGGGACAGCTTTTGCAGATATTGTCTCCGGAAAGGTAACACCTTCCGGAAAACTTGTGGATACCTGGCCGAAGAGATATGATGATATACCCTTTGCCAGGGAATACAGTTACCTGAATGGGGACCTGGAAAATGAATATTACAGGGAAGGTATCTATGTGGGATACCGGAATTTTGACACATTTAATATAGAGCCCCAGTACGAATTTGGCTATGGACTGAGCTATACTCAATTCCAGATTTCATATCTTGCTGCAATTGTTGAAAAGACGACGGTCAGAGTAAAAGTGAAGGTAGAAAATACAGGTGACAGCTTTTCCGGGAAAGAGGTGGTACAGCTTTATGTAAGCTGCCCACAGAAAAAATTGAAGAAGGAATACCAGCGGCTCGCTGCTTTCTGTAAATCAAAAGAATTGGAGCCAGGTGAGAGTGAAGAACTGGAATTGCAGTTTGAGATGGGCTCCCTGGCCAGTTATCATGAGGAAAGTGCCAGCTTTATCCTTGAAGAAGGGGATTACATAGTACGTATCGGTAATTCCTCCAGAAATACCATGCCCTGTACAGTTTTGACACTGAATGAAGATGTAGTTATCTCAAGACACAAGAATATCTGTAGACCACAGTCTCCGATAGAAGAGATCAGTGCTCCGGAGCTGGTTTACAGTGATGATTTATCAGCTCTTGAAAAACATGAACTGAAGGCAGCTGATTTTGAGACAATCACCTATGAGTATAAAAATCCGCCCGTATATAGTGATGAAAAAGTTGATGAAATTATGGAGAAATTGAGTATAGATGATATGATTGAGCTGGTAGTCGGTGCCGGGATGGGAAGCGTTATTTTTGGCAAGAATTATTTTACCTGTCCAGGTGCAGTCGGCAATACCACTTCCAAACTGCTTGAAAAAGTGATAATAAATATTACTTTAGCTGACGGCCCTGCAGGGCTGCGCCTGCAAAAAACCTCTGCAGTGAAAAGAAACGGCAGGGTAAAAATGATTGATCCCCAGTTTGAATATATGAAGTATTTCCCTGCTATTGTCAGGAAATTTATCTTCGGAAAACCGGAGAAGGATACTGTGCTTTATCAGTTTACAACAGCATTTCCCGTCGAAACGGCAATGGCCCAGACCTGGAATACTGAGCTTATAGAGGAAGTGGGACGGGCTATCAGTATTGAAATGAGTGAATATGGTGTGACCTTCTGGCTGGCCCCGGCCCTGAATATTCACCGCAATCCACTCTGTGGGCGCAATTTTGAGTATTATAGCGAGGATCCTTATCTGACAGGTAAAATGGCTGCTGCTGTGACCAGGGGAGTACAGAGTATTGATGGAAATTATGTAACACTCAAACATTTCTGTGCCAACAACCAGGAAGATAACAGGAATAAGGTTTCAAGTAATCTGAATGATAGGGCCTTACGGGAAATCTATCTGCGCGGTTTTGAAATAGCAGTCAGGGAGGCTGGTGCCAGAGGGGTTATGACCAGTTATAATCGTGTGAATGGAGTATATACTCCCAATAGTCATGATCTCTGTATAAGTGTTTTACGTAATGAATGGGGTTTTGACGGGGTAGTCATGACTGACTGGTTTTCAACAGGTAAAGGCCTGGCTAATAATGGTCTGGCCATGAAGGCAGGTAATGACCTTATAATGCCTGGCGGCAGGTATTATAAGAAAGAAATAAAAATTGAACTTGAGAATGGAAGAATTACGGAAGAAGATATCCGCCGTTCTGCTGCCAATGTACTGCGTAGTATTGTTTATAGCAATCTGGCAAAGGAGTACAGAGTGCAGAGCGGCTAAACCAGGATAAAATACTTGCAAGAGGGAGATCTTTTGATTATAATTATTAAGAAAGCAGTTATTGTAGCTCCAGGATGATTTATATAAAGCCTCGAGGAGGTTTGGGTGTGAAAATAGCAGTTGTTGATGGTTTAGGAGGAGGATTGGGTTCCCAGATTGTAGAGGGGCTGAAACAGCTGCTCGTTGATTCAGTAGAGATTATAGCACTTGGTACCAATTCCCAGGCTACCTCCAATATGCTTGAGAGAGGGGCAAGCAGGGGGGCAACTGGAGAAAATGCTATTTGTTATACTGTAAGGGGTGTGGATATTATAATTGGCCCTATTGGTATAATTATACCCAATTCCATGTCAGGTGAGATTACTACTACTATGGCCGAAGCTATAGTAAATAGCCCGGCAGAGCGGATACTGCTGGGAATAAAGCAGTCCCATGTAAGAATAGTGGGAATGAAAGATATCTCCCTGAACCAGCTCTTTAAGGAGTTGAAGGAAGAATTAAAGGATTTACTTGATGCTTGCTACATAAAACAATAGCAATATTGTGAGTAATGCTAAATAATTCTGGTGACGAATCACGAAGACTTATATCAGTGGCGAATACTGATATGTTTTCGTGTTTTTTTTATTTAAAAACAGGAGGGATTTATTATGACAACAAGGAAATTAGTATTGATGGCTCTTTTTATTGCAATGGGTATTGTTTTGCCTATCGGTTTTCATCTTTTTGGAGATGTGGCCAGGGTGTTATCCCCCATGCATATACCCGTTCTTATCGGCGGGGCACTTCTGGGACCAATAGAGGGTCTTATAATCGGGGTTTTGACTCCTCTATTGAGTAGTTTGATTACAGGAATGCCCCCTGTAGGAATGCTGCCGACGATGCTGGTTGAACTGGCCATCTACGGAGTACTTACCGGGTATTTGTGCAGGGTGAAAAAACTCAATATCTTTATAAGTTTACCTGTAAGTATGCTTATCGGTAGAATAGGCTATGGAATGGTCAAGCTCATTATGGTTGGTTTCAAGGAGAATCTTATAAGTATTGTTTCAGGAATGATAATAGCAGGATTACCCGGGATAGTACTACACTTGATTCTGGTCCCCTTAGTAGTCAAGGCCCTGAGCAATACAGGTTATATTGAAGAAGGCTCTGCCAAATAATGACTGGAATTATTTAAGGAAGGAAGATTGAATTGCTTTATCTGTTCTGTCCGGAAAAATCTTTCTTCCTTTTTTCCAGTTTGTTGTTGATATTTATATAATAACGATATGATGAATAAGTAATGATCATACCAAATATTTCTGCAATGGCTATGATTATCAAAGATGCTCCCCAGCCATGGGTACAGTGTGTTCTAAACAAAATATTTATAAAAAAAACTGAAACCCCGATACCCAGAAATGCTGATAGAAAAGCAATTTTTACTGAAGAAGTTTTATATATTGCAAAATTAAAAGACATTGCTGTTACTGTACCAACTACAGTACCGATTAAAAAATACATAATAAATAAAATATAAATAGGAGTAGATGGGTTTATAAAAGTATGAACAAATATGGCAATAATAATTCCAACAGCACCTGATGGTATTAGATTATAAAGATACAGTTTTAATTCTTTCATTGAGTTTTCCTCACATCCCCAGGAATTTTTTAAAATCATTGGCATAATTCCTTGATACTTCAAGTTCTAATTTATTATTTAGCTTAAGTAATAGCCTTCCGTTAAACCAGGGCACTATCTCTTTTATGTATAAAATATTGACGATACTGGATTTATTAATTCTGATAAAACCGCTATTTGCAAGCATTTCTTCCAGTTGATAGAGCTTTTCTTTTATTTTATACTTTTTGTCATTAGTTAAGCTATATACATAGTTCTCACTGGCTTCAAATAAAATAATGTCTTTGAGTTCGATAATTTCATATGAATCCTGGTATTGGCCTACAATCCGGCCATTTCTGAAATCGAAGCTTTGTTTATTCGAGAAAATACTCTCATCCAGAAATGTTACCAGTTTGTCCAGCTGGTCAGGATGAAAAACGATACTTATTCCCTTTTCTGGAATCGGGTATCCGCTTTCAATCAGATGAATGGAAGCATTATCAGAGATATTGAAATTTCTGGAACGCAAAAATTCTTCCAATAATACCTGATAATTTTTAGAACATAAGAGCTTAATATCCATATGAAAAACTCCCTCAGTGGTTCTATACCGGATTGTAAAGTAAATATGTTTGAGATCCTGTTATTATTATAATAGAAATGGACAGGGACAGCAAATCTGTGATTTTTCTTTATAGCAATCCAATATCTTGTAATATATAGCAGGATTTGTTATGATTATTCTTGAAAAGATTTCTATTTTAAAATATCATATTTATGACAGTTACACTATATGATTCCGGTAAGAAGTAGTTTTTTGGCTATAAGTGGTCAACTATCTCTGATAAGACGAAGGAAGTTTATCTTATCAGGAAAATAAAGACAGCTGACAACAGAAAACCACCTTTTACCAGAATTTTGTCGACAGGTATATTTTTTTTATATATAATTAGGCCATCAAACATGAAAGGCGTGATGGATTATAAAGGTATTATTATTAAATGGATCACCAAGAGCAAATAATAGCGGCACATTTGCTATATTATCAGCTCTGGAAGAGGGAATGAAGGAGGCAGGGAAAAATAAAAGGACTGAGATAGTTCATCTTTATGAAAAGGATATACATCATTGTTGTGGGTGTTATTCCTGCTGGATAAAGACGC
The DNA here is from genome assembly GCA_012521855.1 of Halanaerobiaceae bacterium. GTDB lineage: Bacteria > Bacillota > Halanaerobiia > Halanaerobiales > DTU029 > JAAYLO01. The sequence continues at coordinate 9,284 of JAAYLO010000097.1, read as the reverse complement.
CGGGCAAATGTATTTTTGAAGATGATATGACTGAGTTGTTAAAGGATTTTGTTGAGGCTGATATTATTGTTTTTGGCACTCCTCTTTATCATTATACAATGAGCAGTATTATGAAAAAATTCATTGAAAGAACACTGCCTCTGGATGAGCCCTGGCTAATACCTCATCCCTATAGACCGGAAAGGACAGCTCATCCTGTTAGATATAATAAAAAACAACAGACCCTTTTAGTATCGACCTGTGGTTTTCTGGAATTAGAAAATTTTGATTCTCTGGTCCATACCTTCCGTCATTATGCCAGTATGACCTTTGATGATTATATTGGGGAGATTCTGTGTACATATGCAGAAATCTTGTCCAGAAAGGAAGGGAAAGAAATAGGAGCATTTTATCTGGAAAAAGTGAAAAAGGCAGGTAAGGAGATAGTAGAGAATGGAGAAATTTCCGATGAACTGAAGGAAGAGCTGAATAAAGGTATATTTGATATAGACAAAGAAACATGTTACCAACTGGCAGAAGAATACTGGAAAATGAGAATGGAGGATGAAGATGAGTAAGAATAATGAAGAAATAAGTGCCGGAGAATTAATTGAGGGGATGGCAAATTGTTTTAATCCAGAGGGAGCAGGAAATTTCCAGGGGGATATTCAGTTTGTATTTACAGATGGAGCTGGTAGGACAGGGAAAGAGGAGAACTATTTTCTCCAGGTGAGGGAAAATAAATGCAGTTTTTCAAATGGAGTCTCTTCTTCTCCGGCATTGGTTATTACTTCACCGGTAGATACATGGAGAAGAATCTGTAATGGGGAACTTAATGGAGCTATTGCTTTTATGAGCGGTAAGTATAAAGTAAAAGGTGATCTGCGTTTGTTAATGAGAATGGATAAAATTTTTTCAAGAAAGGAGAGATGATTAGTGAAAAAAAGAAAAGTTATTATCCTGTTAGTGCTAATCTGTGTTTTGGTGTTTAGCAGTAATATACTGGCGAAGTGCAGAAAGGAAAAAGAATGTCATAAAAATATTCTGACTATATATAAAACAAATGATGATTATTATAGTGCAGGTATTAAAATTCATTATAAAGCAGGTGTATATTTTGGAGGGAATATTGAGTATCATAGAGATTGTGGTGTAAATCTTGAATTGAACTCTGTATATATGATACCAGATATTTTTATTTTTGACTTTTATGGTGGCGGTGGTGTAAAAATAAATTTTTTAGATGAAGAAACAGATTTACATATATTATTGGGAAGCCAATTTTTCTTTTTCTTTGCCGAAACGAAATATTATTTATCAGAAAATGAAGTGGAATACCGTAGCGGCTTTAAATTTGATTTTTAGAGCACAGAGGGACAGCACAGGGGGACGGTTCTCCTGTGTTATAAGCTATATCATATAACAGAAGTTACAGCACAGGAGAACCGTCCCCCTGTGCTCTTTGCCTTGTTGGCATAAATATGTAAAGCACTACATATAGATTTAATATATTCTTGACAATTGACTAAGTTTATTAGTTAAGGAAAATATAAGGAGGGTATATTTAATGCTTACTCCCAGTCTGGAGGATTATCTGGAAGAAATATATCGATTTTCTCAGGAACTGGGGTATATCAGGATTACTGATGTTGCTGATAAACTGAATGTTTCACTTCCGTCTGTAAATAAAGCGGTAAAAGTATTATCGAAAAAAGGTTACCTGGTTTACATACCTTATAAAAATATCGGGTTAACAGAAAAGGGAGCCAGGCTGGGCGAATTCCTTGTCAAAAGAAATCAGATGTTGCAGGAATTTTTAAAGGTTATAGGCAGCAAGGTTGACAGAGAAAAAGAAGCAGAAGCAATGGAACATTATTTATCCAGGGAGACTGTTGATGCTATGGCTATGGTTGTTGGATTTTTTAATGAAAATCCCGGATTACAGGACAAATTATATGAATTTCAACAGGAATATAGAAAAAATCAGCCGGCTCTGGAGCAATGATCAATATTACTGTATCTTATAAAAATAAATGTATTAGCTGGACAACTATAAAGTTAACAATTATGGCAACTGCTGTCGTTGAAAAGAAGGTAAAGACTGCCCATTTCATGCTACCCGTTTCTTTACGGATTGTCAGCAGTGTTGTTCCACAGGGGAAATGTAGTAAAGAAAACGACATTGTAGCTAAAGCTGTTAGCCAGGTCCAGCCGTTATTAACGAGAATATCCCGTAAGACACTGACACTATCCGGTTCCAACATGGCCCCGGTGGATAAGTAGCCCATTACCATTATTGGTATCACTATTTCATTGGCAGGCAAACCAAGGATAAAGGCCAGTAAGATTACTCCATCCAGGCCAATCAATACAGCAAAGGGGTTAAGTAAATTTGCAGCATAATCCAGTAGGCTCATGCCCTTTATCCCGATGTTGGCAAATACCCATACTATGAGGCCGGCTGGTGCAGCAACCATAACAGCACGGCCCAGGACAAATAAAGTCCTGTCTATAAATGAACGCACAAGGATTCTGCCTAACTGTGGTTTTCTATAAGGAGGCAGTTCAAGGGTAAAGGAAGATGGTACTCCTTTCAAAACAGTCTTCGATAAAATCCAGGAAACCAGCAGGGTAATCGATATGCCCGCTAAAACCAGGGCAACCACTATTGCAGCAGCTACAAAAGAGCTGTAAGTTTCACTTACTACAGTTCCCATAAAGATGCTGGCTAAAACTATCAGTGTCGGGAAACGGCCGTTACAGGGCACAAAACTGTTAGTTATGATGGCTATTAACTTTTCCCGTGGTGATTCGATGATACGGGTTGCTATGACACCCGCAGCATTACAGCCAAAGCCCATACTCATGGTCAGGGCCTGTTTTCCATGGGCGCCTGATCTCCTAAAGAAATTATCCAGATTAAAAGCAACCCTGGGTAAATAGCCCGCATCCTCCAGGAGAGTGAAGATAGGGAAAAAGATTGCCATGGGCGGTAGCATTACTGAAACAACCCAGGCCATGGTCCGGTAAACTCCTGAAACCAGAATGCCTTGTAACCATTGAGGCGCATTTGCCCACATGAAAAGTTCATTTAGCCGGCCTTCAAACCAGAAAAGCCCTTCAGCCAGGAAGGCGGATGGTATATTGGCACCGGCAATGGTCAGCCAGAAAACCCCGCCCAACATTACTAACATAATGGGAAAACCCATATATTTCGAAGTAAGTATATCGTCTGCTTTTTCTCCCCAATCTGTTTTTATTTGTTCTTTACTTACACTTTCATTGGCTATTTTTTCAGCAAGCCAGTAGATATCTTTTACTATCTGATCTCTGATCTTTTCCTTTTCACTCTCACTGATATTATCCACTAAACTGAGGGTCCTGATTAATTCCCTGCCACAATCAGCAGTTTGATCCACAGGACAGCACCTGCCCTTCAGTATTTTTGCTGAGTTTGAAGAAATATTTTTCTATTGACTCTAAAACAGTTTTGTCTCCCTCAATAAGGCGCAGTGCCAGCCACCGCAGGTTTAATTTATCAGATATCTGATTGAGTCTGGTTTTTAGAAGAGGAAGTACTTTTTCTACAGCTTCCTCAACATTTTCTGAATACTTCATTTTATATGGTGTTATTTTGATTTGTTTAGTACAGATTTTGTAACTGATTTCTTTCAGTTCATAAAGCCCGTCATTTTCACGGGCTATTGTAGGAATAACCGGTATTTGTAATTCTCCAGATAGTTTTTCAATGTCAATCCTTATTTTCTTTCTTCTGGCTTCATCCATCAGGTTCAGGCAGAGGACAACATTATCAGTAAGCTCCATCACCTGTATTACCAGATTTAGATTCCTCTCCAGATTAGTAGCATCAGCTACTACTATTGTTAAATCCGGTCTGGCGAAACAAATAAAATCACGGGCAATCATTTCTTCAGTGGAATTTGAGAGAAGGGAATAAGTACCCGGGAGATCAATTAATAAAAAATCCTGATTATTATGTGTGAAAACACCCTGAGCCTGTGTAACGGTTTTTCCAGGCCAGTTACCGGTATGTTGTTTCAGGCCGGTTAAAGCATTAAATACAGTACTTTTACCTGTGTTGGGGTTTCCCGCCAGTGCAATTACAGGTTTATTTATCTCAATATCGATGTTAAAGCTTTCTTTAAGAACATTAAATCCGCTTGATTTTGCTGTTAAACCCATGGGTTTCCTCCTTAATTTAAAAAAGTAGATTGGGATAAAAAATCATGGAGATATTTCAACCAGGTCCGTTTCTTCTTTTCGTAAAGCCAGAATTGTTCCCCTGATGAGATATGCAATGGGAGCACCGGAGGGGCTTTTCCGCTTTGCCATGACTGTAGTCCCCGGGATGAGTCCAAGGTCCAGCAGCCGTCTTCTTTGCTCTCCCTTTGCTGTAAGGCCAATAATTTTACCACTGTTTTTTAGAGGCAGATTACTTAAAAGCATTTTTATTAGCCTCCTTTCAGAAGGTTATTTAATACTTATTATGTTATTCACTACTAACATTTTAAAATCAATATTATATTATGCCTGGTGAGAGAATATGTGATAATAATTTCTGAAAGCTGAGAAAAGATAAGAACAGATATGAATCTGTGATTCAGGTGGAGAGCTTTACATTTCTATAGTATAATTAGAGTATGATATATAAAGGGGGGAAATGATAATGTCATTTCTGGAACTTGTGAAAAAGAGATATTCTGTCAGGGATTATAAGGATATGGCTGTGGAGAGAGAGAAGATTCTCCAGGTACTTGAAGCAGCCAGGTATGCACCTTCAGCATGCAATATACAGCCCTGGCACTTCATTGTTCTGACCGATGGAGAAATAAAAAACAGGATTGCAGAAACCTATTCGAGGGATTGGTTAAGGAAAGCACCGGTTATTATTGTTGCCTGCGGTGATCACTCTATATCCTGGAAGAGGAATGATGGTAAAGATCACTGTGATATTGACCTGGGAATTGTTGTTGAACATATGGCTCTGGCTGCTGCAGATATTGGCTTGGGTACCTGTTGGATCTGTGCCTTTGATGCAAAGAAATGCCATGAGATATTGGAGCTCCCTGATAATCTGGAAGTGGTGGCATTATTGCCATTGGGTTATCCAGTTGATAAGGAGATAGCTGAAAAGAAAAGAAAGAGTATTGAAGAAATTGTTAGCTGGAATCACTATTGAAAGAAACGGACTGCTGAAAGGGGAGAATTATGTGAACCTACTGATGACACAGAAGAACCGTCCCCTTGTGTCCTCAGAAGAACCGTCCCCTTGTGTCCTTGTGAGGTGAGAGAGGATGACGAAGTTTTATACGGAGATTGCCAGGTACTATGATTACATATTTCCTTTAAGTAAAGCAAAAATAGACTTAATAAAAGAGCTTGCCGGAGAGCCTCCAAAGGAGCTACTGGATGTTGCCTGTGGCAGCGGGCTTTATTCTATTGAACTGAATGAGGCTGGATATATTGTGACAGCAATTGATTTAGACAAAAGTATGATCCAGGAATTGAAAGAGAAGAAAAAAGAGATCAATGCACAGGTATTAAATATGCTTGATATTGATATATTACAGAAAAAGTTTGATTTAATTTTCTGTATCGGGAATTCCCTTGTGCATCTTAATGATAATGAAGAGATATTGCATTTCCTTAAAGCCTGTAAAAACAGTCTTGAACCCGGAGGGAAGCTTTTAATACAGATAGTAAATAATGACCGGGTTCTGGGCAGGGGTGTGAAAAACCTGCCCACAATAAGGAACGAAGAAGCAGGCCTGATTTTTGAGAGATATTATGAATATCTGCCTGAAGAAAACAAGATAGATTTTAAGACCATATTAAAGGTTGAAGGCAGGGAATTGGAAAACCATGTATTGCTTTATCCTGTGAGATCAGAGGAACTCCTGTTTTTGCTGAAGGAATCAGGTTTTGATGAATTTCAAACATATGGTGGTTTTAATAAGGAAAAATATGAGAAACTGGAATCGTTTCCGTTGATAGTTGCCGCTGAATAAAGCCTGTAATATTTTTACGGGCTTTAAATCACTTGCATTTTCATGTAAAAAGGGATATGATAATTAAGGGTAATGATGGTAGTTATTATTGGTGTAAACAAAAAACATATTTTAGTAAATGGGGGGGATGAGATGATGAAAGAGTTAAGGGGTACAGAAACAGAAAAGAACTTACTTAAGGCATTTGCCGGTGAATCACAGGCCAGGACCAGGTATACATATTTTGCCTCACAGGCCAATAAAGACGGGTATAAACAGATAGAAGCTATTTTTCTGGAGACTGCGGAAAATGAAAAAGAACACGCCAAACGTTTTTTCAAGTATCTGGAGGGAAGACCTCTTGAGATTACAGCAACATTCCCTGCCGGCAGAATAGGAACGACTGAAGAAAATCTTCTGGCTGCAGCAGAAGGAGAGCATGAAGAACATGCTGAACTTTACCCGGAATATGCTGATATTGCAGAAAAAGAAGGTTTTCCGGAAATTGCAGAAACCTTCAGGAAGATAGCTGAAGTAGAGGTAGAACATGAAAAGAGGTATTTAAAGCTTCTTGATAATATAAGAAATGACAGGGTATTTAAAAAGGATGAAGTAGTCCGCTGGAAATGCCGTAATTGTGGTTATGTATATGAGGGAACTGCTGCACCGGAACTATGCCCGGCATGTCTTCATGAACGGAAGTACTTTGAACTGAAAGAGAATAATTACTGATTCAACAGGTTAATCTAAGAATAATAAATCAGCTAAAAAAGAGGGGTTGTAGCTGGACAATTTGTTCAGCTGCAACCTTTATTGATTTTTGAAAAATACTTGACATTAACGCAGCGTAAAGGTATATATTGTATCTTAAGGAGGTGAGAGGGGATGGAATATACAGTACAGGAATTGGCCAGGCTGGCAGGTATTACAGCCCGTACCATTAGATATTATGATGAGATTGATCTTTTAAAGCCTGCCAGGATTAATTCATCAGGATATCGAATCTATGGCCCTAAGGAAGTAGACCGTTTACAACAGATTCTGTTTTACCGGGAACTTGAGGTCAGCCTCGATAAGATCAGGGAGATTTTAAACTCACCTCTGTTTGATGAACTTAAGGCCTTGAGAGAACACCGCAGGAAGCTTCTTGAAAGAAAGTGCAGGCTGGAGTTGTTGATAGCAAATCTGGACAGAACAATTATCTCAAAAGAAAGGGGAATAACAATGAGCGACCAGGAAAAGTTTGAGGGATTTAAGGAGAGAATGATTGCAGATAATGAAAGGAAATATGGAAAAGAGATCAGGGAAAAGTACGGCGATGAGACTGTAGACAGGTCATACAGGAGGCTTAAGGATATGACACAGGAAGAATATGAAGAAATGGCCAGAATTGAAGAGAAACTCATGGAAACACTTCAGGCAGCATTTGAGACAGGTAATCCAGCCGGTGAGCTGGCCCGGCAGGCAGCAGAACTGCATCGGCAATGGTTAAGCTTTTACTGGGACAGTTATAGCGAAGAGGCCCATGCCGGACTGGCAGAGATGTATGTTGCTGATGAGAGGTTCAAATCATATTATGATCAGGGACAGCCTGGAAGGGCTGAATTTTTGAGAGATGCTATTTGTATTTACACAGGAAAAGAAAAAAAATAAGAACAGGAACTCTGAAATATTTTCTGAAGGGAGTGCAGGGTATTGGAGATAGTAGTGATATGAAGCATGAATATGGATCTGATTGTAGAGGTTGAAAAACATCCCTCTAAAGGAGAGACTATAACCGGGAAGGCTTTTTCACAGCTCCCAGGCGGTAAGGGAGCAAATCAGGCCTGTACCATTGGCAAACTACAGGGTAATGTAGCTTTGATCGGAGCCTGTGGTAAAGATGAATATGCCAATATTGTATTGAATAGTCTAAGAACCTGTGGTGTTGATGTAAATTATATAGAGAGGGTAGAAGATACAACCGGAGTTGCATTTATAACTGTGGAGAAGAGTGGTGAAAACAGAATAATAGTTATTCCGGGAGCAAATGAAAGGGTCAGCAAAACACTTATAGCCAGGAACGAAAAGCTGATCAAAGAAGCGAATATTGTACTCCTGCAGATGGAGATACCCATAGAAACAGTAATATATTCAATCGAGATGGCCAGTAGATACGATAAGACTATTATTCTTGATCCAGCACCTGCCCGTAAGCTTCCAGATGAAATATATAAAATGATAGATTTTATATTACCGAATGAGATAGAAATTGAAGGACTGATTACTGAAGAGAGTTTTAGAAGTACTGAAGAAAAGGTTATGAGATTACTGGAACTTGGTGTTGAAAATGTCATCTTGACAAAGGGAGCAGAAGGGGCAAGCCTTTATAATAACAGGATAAAAATGGATTTTCCTGCAGAAAAAGTGGAGGTTTTAGATACTACAGCTGCTGGAGATGCTTTTGCCGGCGGATTTGTCTATAGTCTAAATTCAAACAGGAGTATTGAAGAAGCAATCAGCTATGCAAATGTAGTTGCTGGTTTAGCAGTAACCAGGCTGGGTGTCCAGAGTTTACTCCCTGACAGGCAGGAAGTAGAAAGGTTTATCAGTAGTAAATAATGTAATATATACCCGGAAGAATAGAATGATTTTTGAGTTTGCAAAAAGATAAAGCATATAAAGGAGGATAAAAAAATGAAATTTTCAGCTATCAAAAACTATGAACTTATGGTCCAGAAGACGGGATGGAAAAAAGCTATCAGGAAATACTGAAAATCCTGGACTTTCTTAATATTTCATCAGAAGGTCTGGTTTTCAGGGGTTCCAGGGAATTTCTACATGATGGCAGGACTCCCTGTGACAGTGAAGCTGCCAGGGATTTGATTAAAAGGCTCATGAGAGCACTGAAGATGATCCACTATATGTGGTTGCCATTGGAGCTATTACTAATGTTGCTTCAGCAATAATGCTTGAACCAGATATTATTAAAAAGATAGTGCTTATCTGGCTCGGTGGACATGCCCTGCATTAGCCGGATACTATGGAATTTAATCTCCGGCAGGATATTCATGCTTCACGTTTTATTTTTGACTGTGGAGTGCCTTTAATTCATGTTCCCTGTTACGGTGTGGCTTCATATCTTATTACAAGTGTTCCTGAGCTTGAATATTATCAAAATGGAAAAAATCCTCTGGGAGATTATTTAGTCGATATTGTCAGAAATTATACTGATGATCTTTTCGCCTGGTCAAAGGTTATCTGGGATAGCAGTACTATTGCCTGGCTGGTAAATCCCGAATGGGTACCGGGCATTAT
>JAAYLO010000096.1 GCA_012521855.1 Halanaerobiaceae bacterium | reverse complement strand
TGGCCGTACCCGGGCAGGGGTTGATTGCCTGGGGCTTGTTTATCTTTTTTTTAAAGAACTGGGTATCGAGTTTCCTATTGATGATAAGCGGGGCTATATTGCACAAGATTGGTATAAAACTGAGCCGGATAGATATATTACCGGATTGAGAAATATTGGGGTTGAAGTTGGACATTTCAGGAATCTCCGGATACTGGATATTCCGTATTTTACACTATATAAGAATGTAGTAACTCATACCGGAGTTATGATTGACAGCCAGCATTTTATACATATTCTTACAGGGAAAGAGGTAAGTATAGACGGATTTGAGAAGAGATTCTGGCGTCATAAGTATGCCGGGGGAAGAAGATTGTTTTAGCAAGCAAAATTGTATATAAGAATTTCATAAAATTACTTTTATTGTACTGGACATTATAATTTTATCGTGGTATAATTTTAAGGTGAACATATATTCGCTCAAAGGATGAAGATGATGAAAAATAAAGGTTTTAAATTGATTGCACCGTATACAGCTAAAGGAGACCAGCCTGAGGCAATCAGGAAACTGGCTGAAGGTGTGAAAAAAGGATATAGGCACCAGACCTTGATGGGAGCTACTGGTACTGGTAAAACTTTTGCCATGGCTGCAGTCATTGAAGCAGTTAATAGACCTACGCTGGTAATTGCCCACAATAAAACCCTGGCAGCACAGCTCACCAGTGAGTTCAGGGAGTTTTTTCCCGAAAATGCTGTTGAGTACTTTGTCAGTTATTTTGATTATTACCAGCCAGAGGCTTATGTACCACAGACAGATACTTATATTGAAAAAGATGCTTCAATTAATGAAGATATAGATAAACTACGCCTGGCTGCAACCAGATCTCTTTTTGAAAGAAGGGATGTCCTGATTGTGGCCAGTGTTTCCTGTATCTATGGCCTGGGTGATCCGGCGGATTATCTGGAACTTTCCAGTCATCTTGAAATAAACCAGTTGAAAGACAGACAGGTTTTACTACGGGAGCTTACCCTGATGCAGTACAGCAGAAATGATATGTCACTGAGCAGGGGCCATTTCCGTGTAAAAGGTGATGTCGTTGAGATATATCCGCCATATGAGGATATTGCTTTGAGAATAGAGTTTTTTGGCGATGAGATTGAACGGATTACAAAGATAGATACCCTGACTGGAGAAATACTGGCTGAACTTGAGGAGATAACGATTTATCCTACCAGCCACTTCGTAACACCTGAGGAAAAAGTAAAAAGGGCAGTTAAGACAATAAGTGAAGAGCTGGAGGAAAGGCTTGAAGAACTGAAAAAACAGAATAAACTACTGGAAGCCCAACGTCTGGAACAGAGAACCAGATATGATCTTGAAATGTTAAGCCAGATGGGTTTCTGTTCAGGGATAGAGAATTATTCCAGACATCTGGCAGGAAGACCTGCCGGTTCCCGTACAATGACTTTACTGGATTATTTTCCAAAAGATGATTTTCTGCTTATGATTGATGAATCACATATGACAATACCCCAGATAGGGGGGATGTATGAAGGAGACCGTTCACGCAAAGAGAAGCTGGTGGAATATGGTTTCCGGCTCCCTTCTGCTCTTGATAACAGGCCATTGAATTTTGCTGAATTTGAAGCACTGGTACCACAGGCTATTTATGTTTCTGCTACTCCTGGTGATTATGAATTAAAACACAGCCAGCAGATAGTGGAACAGATTATCAGGCCTACAGGTTTACTGGATCCTGAAGTAGAGGTCAGGCCGGTAAAAGGCCAGATAGATGATATCCTGAAAGAGATAAGGAGGGTTGTCGGGAAAAAAGAGCGGGTTCTCATTACCACGCTTACAAAAAGAATGGCTGAAGACCTGACTGATTTTCTGGCTGAAGCTGGAATAAGGGTAAGATATCTTCACTCAGATATTGATACTATTGAAAGATCCGAAATCATCAGGGATTTACGGCTTGGTGAATTCGATGTACTTATCGGGATCAATCTTTTACGGGAAGGACTTGATCTGCCGGAAGTTTCACTGGTAGCAATTCTGGATGCAGACAAAGAAGGTTTTTTACGTTCGGAAAGGGCATTGATCCAGACAATTGGACGGGCTGACCGCAATGTTGAGGGTAAGGTGATTATGTATGCAGATACTATAACAGATTCCATGAAAAGGGCCATTGCTGAGACCAACAGGAGGAGGGAAATACAACAGAAATTTAATGAGGAACATAATATTACCCCGCAGTCGATTATTAAACCTGTCCGGGACGTAATCCGCCCTGTTGAGATGCTTGTAAGTGAAGAAAAGGCAGATTACAGGACTGCTGAAGGAGAAGATGAGATCAGGAAATTATCAAGGATTGAGATTGAAAATCTCATTCTGGAACTGGAGGAAGAGATGAAAGAGGCTGCTGATAACCTTGCCTTTGAACTGGCTGCCCAGATCAGGGATGAGATTAAGGAACTGGAAAAGGAACTGGAAAGAAGAAAATAGGCTTATTTTTTTAAATAGATAGAGGTGAACCGTTGAATGGCTAGAGATAAGATAATTATAAAAGGTGCTCATGAACATAATTTAAAGAATATTGATCTGGAAATTCCCCGGGATAAGCTGGTAGTAATAACTGGTTTGAGTGGTTCCGGCAAATCATCACTGGCTTTTGATACAATCTATGCCGAGGGACAGAGAAGGTATGTGGAGTCCTTATCTGCCTATGCCCGGCAGTTTCTGGGGCAGATGGAAAAACCCAGAGTGGAATACATAGAGGGGCTCTCTCCTGCCATATCTATTGACCAGAAGACTACCAGCAAGAATCCCCGTTCCACAGTAGGAACTGTTACGGAGATATATGATTATCTGCGATTATTATATGCCCGGATTGGAATCCCTCACTGTCCGGATTGTGGGAAGGAAATAAGCTCCCAGACCATTGATGAGATAGTTGATCAGGTTCTGGAATTTCCCGAAAAAACAAAAATACAGGTACTTGCTCCAGTAGTCAGGGGCAGGAAGGGTGAACATCAGCGTGTTTTGATGAAAGCACGTAAAGATGGGTTTGTACGGGCCCGTGTAGATGGGGAGGTTATTATTCTCGGAGAAGAGGACCCTGTTCTGGAGAAAAACATAAAACATAATATCGAAATAGTTGTCGACCGTCTTGTGATCAAAGAGGGTATACGGGAGAGGCTTACAGATTCAATTGAAACAGCCCTGGAATACGCCGGAGGGATTGTCATTATAGATCTTGTAGATGGTGATGAATATATCTTCAGTGAAAATTTTGCCTGTCCGGACTGCGGGATCAGTTTACCTGAGCTCTCTCCCCGTATGTTTTCCTTTAATAGTCCATATGGGGCCTGCCCTAATTGTGAAGGCCTGGGTATAAAAAAAGAGTTTGATCCTGATTTGATTCTGGATTGGGACAGGTCAATTGATGAGGGAGGTATAATTCCCTGGAAAGCTTCCACCAGCAAATATTACCCTCAGTTATTAAAAGCCCTTGCCAGAGAATATGGCTTTAAATTGTCTACACCCATCAGAAATCTGGGTCAAGATATTGTTGATATAATTCTTTACGGCTCAGATAAATTGCTTTCCTTTCCATATACAAACAGATATGGCAGGACCAGACAGCATGATACACATTGGGAGGGGATAGTTAACCACTTAAAGCACAGATTCAGTGAAACTGATTCCAATTATATTCAACAGGTAATGGAAAGCTATATGAGTGAAAAATTTTGTACAGAATGTGCTGGAGAGAAACTTAAGCCTGAGGTTCTCGCTGTTACTGTTGGTAATTTGTCTATTTCAGAATTTACCAGATTTAATATTAAGGATGCTTATGAGTTTCTTGATAAACTTGAGCTTGAGGAGCGTTCCCGTTATATTGCACATGAGATAATAAAGGAGATAAAAGCCAGGTTAAAGTTTTTAATAGATGTGGGACTTGAATACCTGACACTGGACAGGGCAGCCGGTTCTCTTTCAGGAGGAGAGTCGCAGCGGATCCGTCTTGCTACCCAGATTGGTTCTGGTCTGGTTGGGGTTTTATATATCCTTGATGAACCCAGTATAGGCCTTCATCAGAGAGACAACAGCCGTTTAATAGAGACATTGGAGCATATTCGTGATATAGGTAATACTGTCATAGTAGTAGAACATGATGAAGATACTATACGGACTGCTGATCATATTATTGATATTGGTCCAGGAGCAGGAAAACACGGCGGTTATATTGTGGCAGAGGGAACACCGGAAGAAATTATGGCCAATAAAAATTCTCTGACAGGCAGATTCCTCTCAGGAGAAGAAAAGATACCTGTACCTGTTGAGCGTTATAAGCCCAATGGGAAATATCTGGAGATAAAAGGGGCGAGACAGCACAATTTAAAGAATATAGATGTTCAAATCCCATTGGGCACCTTTACCTGCATAACAGGTATATCCGCTTCCGGGAAGAATACCCTGATCAATATGATTTTAATAAGAAAATTGATGCAGTGTTTTTATGGCTCTAAAGAACGCCCTGGTGAGCATGATGAAATAAAAGGACTGGAGTATCTTGATAAGGTAATAAATATAGATCAATCGCCTATCGGCAGGACTCCCCGTTCTAACCCCGCCACCTATACCAAATTATTTGACTATATCAGGGATGTATATGCGAAAACTCCTGAAGCCAGGAGAAGGGGTTATCAAAAGGGACGTTTCAGTTTTAATGTCAGGGGCGGAAGGTGTGAAGCCTGTAAAGGTGATGGGATCATAAAGATAGAGATGCATTTTCTGGCTGATGTTTATGTTCCCTGTGAGGTCTGTAATGGCAAGAGGTATAACCGGGAGACACTGGAGATAAAATATAAAGATAAAAATATTGCTGATGTTCTGGATATGACTGTCGAAGAAGCCCTGGAGTTTTTTAAAAATATTACTCCAATAAAAAGGAAATTACAGACTCTCTATGATGTCGGATTAGCTTATATCAAATTAGGACAGCCTGCCACTACTCTCTCCGGCGGTGAAGCCCAGAGAGTCAAGATAGCTACTGAGTTGAGCAAAGTAAGTACCGGAAAGACTATTTATATTC